>JANOXC010000162.1:0-49766 GCA_031418215.1 Bacteroidota bacterium | reverse complement strand
CATTAAGCCAAAAAGCTCACCACTTTGCTCATATCTGTAACACGTCCCATACTCAGCCAGTCTGATAGGTAAATCACGGTAACTGGGATTCAGTTCTTTAAATATCTTATGATGATGAGGGCAATTCATGGCTTTGAGGTAGTATTTTTCCCCTTCCAGAATCATGGGTGGATACATACTATCCTCGTAATAAGGTAAATGCCCGCTGGTCTTATACATATTTTCCTTGGCAATATGCGGTGTTCTCACACGCTTATAGCCTGCAGCATTTTCTGTTTTTTTTGCCAACCGCTCCAACTCTTCAATCATAGCCCCACCATTGGGTAACCATAATGGTAATCCCGGTCCAACATCATCGTCAAAAGTGAAAATCTCCATCTCTTTACCAATCTTACGGTGGTCGCGCTTCTTAGCTTCTTCGACCATTAATAGGTACTCGTCCAATTGGCTCTTTTTCGGAAAGGTAATTCCGTAAATACGGGTTAACTGTTTATTTTTTTCATCACCGCGCCAATAAGCACCGGCAATATTCATGAGCTTAATCGCTTTAATGAAGCCGGTATCAGGAATATGCGGTCCACGACATAAATCGGTGAAGTTGCCCTGGCTGTAAAAGGTGATTTGTCCATCTTCTAATCCTTCAAGCAGGTCAAGTTTATAGGGATCGGCTTTTTCTTCAAAAAATTTGATGGCATCGGCTTTACTAACTTCCTTCCTGACATACTGGTTGGCTTTTTTTGCCAGTTCCAGCATTTTATCTTCAATTTTTTTGAAATCTTCCAGTGTGATTTTATGTTCACCAAGGTCTATATCATAGTAAAAACCATGTTCAACAGGTGGGCCAATACCGAACTTCACTCCCGGGAAAAAGGTTTCCAGTGCTTCTGCCATCAAGTGGGCCGAAGAATGCCACATGGTATTTTTTCCTTCAGCATCGTTCCAGGTCAGCAGTTGAAGGGATGCGTCTTCTGTTATGGAACGATTGGCGTCACGAACCTGCCCATTTATCTTAGCAGCAAGTACGTTTCGTGCCAGTCCTTCACTGATGCTTTTGGCAATGTCCATTGCCGTGGTTCCGGCGGGATATTCGCGTACGGAATTATCGGGTAATGTTATTTTTATCATAATTTTTTTAAGGATGACAAATATAGCAAAGTGCGGCTAGCCACAGAGCAGAAATTCAATTTGATAACGGAGTTTTAATAATTACAGATTGAAATCCTGCAATTTTAAAAGTTTTACTGGCATGCATTACTTCTTTGTTGAGGAAATAAATGATAGCATTGTCTGCAATTTCAAGTTTTGGTAGCACGTTTCTCGGTGACAGGTTATGCAGTAAAAGGTATTCATTGTTTTCGTCAAATAATTTATAAGCTAAAATCTCGCTTCCATATTCAGCATCTTCCATCTTATAGGAGATGTTGCCAAGCATTGATTTGCGCAATTCAATCAATTTTTTGTAGTGGCTGTAAATTGATTGAGTATCCCTTTTTTGAAATGATAACGGCTGAACTGTTGTATGTGTTGAGTAATTTGGTACCATCCAACGTGTTAATGCCTGGTCGTATACATCCCATAAAAACGGTTCACGGATTTGTTCATCCGGTTTCTCTCCAAGCATTCCAATTTCTTCCCCATAATATATATAAATATCGCCGGGCAGTGTAAATAAAATATTAGCTGCCATTTTGATTTTCCTGATGTCGTTTTTAAAACGGCTTGCCACTCTATCCTGATCGTGGTTGCTTAAAAATAATGCATCATTGAAACGCGGATCATCAGTGGCATAACAGTGATAGGTAAACACCAGCCAAGGCGCAAGATGCAGGTGGCGTGATTCATTTACCGATTCAATAATATTTTCTGCCAATTCAAAGTTGAAACAGCAATTCAAAGCATAGTCAAGATATGGAGATATGATTTCGCATTTATCAGCAACTTCACCAACAATATAAAATTCAGATTTGTCTTTGCCAATGGAACTGCGAAATTCTCGCCACCAGCGGTGATTTTCAGGTTCGCGTTCCAGCGGGAAAATATGTTTGGCGGCATCCAGTCGAAAACCATCCACTCCCTGTGCAATCCAGAATTGTGCAATGCGAATAGATTCGTCGCGAACTTCTTGATTGTCATAATTAAGATCGGGCATTCCTTCCCAGAAATGCGCAAAATAATACTGGTTGTCAATTGCTAATGGCGAAGGATGCCACTGATCAATATAGGTGGTAATATTATCTTTATAATCCCACACAAACCAATTACGGTATTTACTTTTTGTATCGCTTATTGCTTCAATGAATATTGGATGTTGTGAACTGCAGTGATTTAATACCAGGTCTACAATGACTTTAATATTTTTTGCATGAGACTGTTTAATAAGCTCATGAAAATCCTCCATAGTTCCATATTCCGGCTCGATGGCGTAATAATCGGTGACATCATATTTATGATAAGAAGGGGAAGGAGAAATGGGCGTCAGCCAAATACTGTCAACACCTAATTCAACGAGATAATCGAGTCTGGAAGTGATGCCATTCAAATCACCAATTCCATCATTATTACTGTCGGCAAATGATCGGACAAATATTTGATAGCAGATCAATGGATTTTATTTTTGAAATTTATTATTATTCGAAAGTTTGTCCATGGTTGGTGTCTCCTTCAACCATTTTTTATGTTGATTTACTACATTTGAAACTCCAATGACAAAAAAAATTATATATAAACATACCGCAAAGAAAGCAAAGAAGAGCAAATCTATTCCTGATGTTTTTCAACCAAAAGAAGACATTACCTTTTTTGAGAAAGTCTACCAGGTTGTGCGTTTAATACCAAAAGGAAGGGTAACCAGTTATGGAGCTATAGCTAAATTCCTGGGTTCTGCGGGTTCCTCAAGAATGGTTGGGTGGGCTATGAATTCTTCGCATACAGCCATTCCATTGGTCCCGGCTCAACGAGTAGTGAATAGAAATGGATTGCTCACTGGTAAGGCACATTTCAGCAGTAAATATTCCATGGAACAAATGTTGAAAAAAGATGGAGTGGAAGTGGAGGATGATCGAGTGTTACGGTTCAATGAATTATTTTGGGATCCGATGATTGAATTGAATATTGAAGATTGAAAAATTGAATAATGACGGAAGCGCCATGAATTTGGTTTTATTCTTTTTTCCAACACTATTTACGCACACATTCCTGAATGCAGTACTTTTGGTGCTTGAGAATTTTGATTGATGGCACATCAATTGACTTAGGTGGTCGCAGTCGTATTTTAATATTCATTAATGCCATCTTGACACAAAAATAACATGAGCACATTTGATAATATGCACCCTGAAAACATTCGTATTATGGGCGTTGCCGATGATGAACCGGAATTGATTCCGTTGCTGACGCACGAAGACGAGGAAACAATGAATAATGAGCAGTTGCCCGACATTGTGTCGGTACTGCCATTACGTAATACAGTATTGTTTCCCGGGGTGGTAATTCCGATTACAGTTGGCCGAGATAAATCGATTAACCTGATAAAGGATGCTTTTAAAGCGGATAAAATCATTGGTGTGGTGGCTCAAAAGGATGTAAGTATTGAAGATCCGAAAATTGAAGACCTGAATGCCATTGGTACCATTGCACAGATTTTAAAAATGTTGCGCATGCCTGATGGAAATACAACGGTGATCATTCAAGGTAAAAGAAAATTTCGTCTGAAGGAATTATTACAAACGGAGCCATACATTAAAGCCAGCATTGATTCTTTTGCAGATGGCAAGCAGAAACATATTGATAAGGAATTCACGGCCTTGGTTGATTCACTCAAGGACATATCCTTACAAATCATACAGCAATCACCTAATATTCCATCTGAAGCTTCATTTGCAATTAAAAATATTGAAAGCCCTTCTTTCCTGATCAATTTTATATGCTCCAACATGAATGCTGATGTTGATAAGAAGCAGGAAATGCTGGAGATTGTTGATCTGAAAGAACGCGCCACAAGGGTATTGGAATATCTTACAAAGGAATTGCAGATGCTGGAGTTGAAAAATCAAATCCAGACAAAAGTTCGTACCGATATAGATAAGCAGCAACGTGATTATTTCTTAAATCAACAATTGCGTACGATTCAGGAAGAGTTGGGTGGTAATACGCCTGACAAGGAGTTGCAGGAAATGCGCGAGAAGGCAACGAAAAAGAAATGGAATAAAGATGTAGAAGCAGTTTTCAATAAAGAAATGGAAAGGTTAGGTAGAATTAATCCTGCCGCTGCTGAATATTCCGTAACGATGAATTATCTCGATACACTACTTGAACTTCCATGGAATGAATATACGAATGATAATTTCGATTTAAAACGAGCGGAGAAAATTCTTGATAAAGACCATTACGGTTTGGAGAAAGTGAAAAACAGAATTTTAGAATACCTCGCTGTTTTGAAATTGAAGAATGATATGAAGTCACCGATCATGTGTCTGGTTGGGCCTCCAGGCGTTGGAAAGACATCACTCGGAAAATCTGTTGCTGAAGCATTGGGAAGAAAATATGTAAGAATGTCGCTGGGTGGATTGCGTGATGAAGCAGAAATACGCGGTCATCGTAAAACATATATTGGAGCTATGCCGGGACGCATTATGCAAAATATTAAAAAAGCAAAAACGGCAAACCCTGTTTTTATTTTAGACGAGATAGATAAACTTACCAATGATTTTCACGGCGATCCTTCTTCTGCGTTGCTGGAAGTGTTAGATCCTGAACAGAACACAACGTTTTATGATAATTATATAGAGATTGAATATGACTTGTCAAAAGTATTGTTCATCGCTACAGCAAATACGCTAAGTTCAATTCAACCTGCCTTACGCGACAGACTCGAAATTATTGACATAAGCGGATATACATTGGAGGAAAAGTCACACATCGCACAACAACATCTTGTTCCAAAACAGTTGGAAGCACATGGGTTGAAAGCTTCGCAATTGGTATTCCCGCAAAGTGTGATGAAGACGCTTATCGAACAATACACCTATGAAAGCGGTGTACGTTCATTGGAGAAAACCATTGCATCGGTTGTGCGTTCTGTTGCAAAGAATGTTGCAATGGATGAACCGTATGAAAAGAAACTAACGGATAAGCAGGTGCGCAAAGCCCTCGGGGCGCCTCGCTTCTTGCCTGATAAAACGATTTCAAATGAAGTGGCCGGTGTTGTAACCGGACTTGCTTGGAATACAAATGGAGGTAGTGTTTTATTTATTGAAACCAGTTTGAGTAGAGGTAATGGCCGCCTTACATTAACCGGAAATTTAGGTGATGTGATGAAAGAATCAGCAAGCATTGCATTGGCATATATAAAATCTCATGCCGAGAAATTAAATATTGATCCGCGTGTTTTTGACCAATGGAATGTACATATCCATGTACCGGAAGGTGCTATACCAAAGGATGGCCCTTCGGCCGGTGTAACAATGCTCACTTCATTGACTTCTGCTTTTACACAACGCCGTGTAAAAAATAAGTTAGCCATGACAGGTGAAATAACTTTGCGTGGTAAGGTATTGCCTGTCGGAGGAATTAAAGAGAAAATTCTTGCTGCGAAAAGAGCCGGTATTAAAGAGATTATTCTTTGTAAAGAGAATGAGAAAGACGTGAATGAAATAAAGAAAGTGTATATCGACGATTTGAAATTACATTATGTTGATACGATGTTCGAGGTGATTGATATAGCACTTACCAGTCAGAAGTCGAAGGATGCGGTTGATATGTCAATAAAAGAAGACAGGGTTAAGAAGAATTAATTTGCACAACATGGTTGTCATTCAGCAGGAAACTTTTTACAATAACCTGCAATAGTCATTCAGTAGGAAACTATTTACATTAACCTACAATTGTCATTCAGTAGGAAACTATTTACAATAACCTACAATTGTCATTCAGTAGGAAACTATTTACAATAACCTGCAATTGTCATTCAGTAGGAAACTATTTACAATAACCTACAATTGTCATTCAGTAGGAAACTATTTACAATAACCTACAATTGTCATTCAGTAGGAAACTATTTACAATAACCCATAGAGATCATTAAAATGAATAAAAATTTTCTACCCCATAATCATCAAGGAAGTGTTTAAATAGATTCCTCCTGAAGGACAATAAAACGGAAGGACAAAGAAGCAACAGGACAACTAACGTAATTCAAATGCCCGAAGCCCCCGGTAAAGTACACATCCTATTCGACGGAAACTGCAATTTCTGCAGTCGTTGGGTAATGTTTTTAATTAGTCGTGATGGTTATGACCGCTTTCGTTTTTCAGCATCTCAGTTACCTGCTGCAAAAACCATTCTTGAGAAATATCGTGTTACCGACCAGGTAGTTGATACATTCATCTTAATAGAAGACGATCATGTTTATGCGCGATCTGCAGGAGTGCTGCGCATATTCAAAAATTTACCGGGCCTTTGGCCTGCATTATATATATTCAGGATTGTGCCACCATTTTTTAGAGACGCTATATATAACTTTATTGCAAGGAACCGATACAAATGGTTTGGAAAAAGAGAAGCGTGTTTTGTTCCTGATGAAGAAATGAAATCAAAATTTCTTTAAAATACGCAACCTCTGCTAAACGCGCGTTCAATATTATTCAGGGAAGAGTCATTTGCAATTCGACCCCGACCGGGTCGAAATTCTTTAACATAATGACATTGGAAACGCATTTGCAATGCATGATACAATCATTGACACGCGTTGCAAACTCGCGCCAGTCATAGAAATTATTTTTATGAAGGAGAGGCTACAAAGAAATGTTCTAATCCAAAGAGTGCAATACCAAACCACTGCGTAGTTTTGGTTCAAACCAGGTAACCTTCGGAGGCATAATTAAGTTATTATCAGCGATGTCGATGAGCTGCTTCATCGTAACAGGATACAATGCAAAAGCTGCTTTCATCTCTCCGCTATCCACTCTCTTTTTCAGTTCTCCTAATCCGCGCAAACCACCTACAAAATCAATCCGCTTGTCTTTGCGCAGGTCAACGATATTCAAAAGTGGAGCCAGAACTTTATCAGACAGAATGGTAACATCTAAAACACCAATAGGGTCATTGTCATTGAAAGTGCCGGGCTTGGAAGTAAGCATGTACCATTTGCCGTCTATATATAAAGAGAACTCATGAAGTTTAGCAGGCTTATATATTTCACTTCCTTTTTCTTCCACCACAAAATTTTCTTTCAACTTATCAAGGAATTGATCATTAGTTAATCCGTTAAGGTCCTTAATCACCCTGTTGTAATCTAATATGGCCAGCTGATTGTCGGGGAAATGAACTGCCAGGAAGAAATTATATTCTTCATTTCCTGTGTGATTGGGATTTTTTTCTCTTCTTTCTTTCCCTACCAAAGCAGCCGCCGCAGTCCGGTGATGCCCATCGGCAACATAAGTGTATTTAATTTTTGCAAACTCACTGATAATGGAGTTGATCACTGCATCATCTTTAATAACCCAAAATGTATGACCGATTCCATCTTCTGTAACAAAATCATATTCCGGAGTGCCGGCCGCAACCTTGCTTACAATTTCGTCAAGCGCTTTTACTTGCTGATAAGCAAAAAATACCGGTTCGTAATTCAGATTAGACACACGAACATGGTTCTTGCGATCTTCTTCTTTATCAGGTCGTGTAAGTTCATGCTTCCTTATAACATTATTTACATAATCATCAACTGCAGCGGCACCAACAATACCATACTGCTTACGACCATTCATGGTCTGTGCATATATATAGATGCAGTCCTTTTCATCCTGGAAGAAAACACCTTCACGGAACATTCTTGCAAAATTGTCTTTTCCTTTTTGATATATCTCTGGTGAATAATGATCAAAATCATCGGGAAAATCTATTTCCGGTTTAATAACATGATAAAATGAATTCGGATCGCCTTTTGTTTCAATACGCGCTTCCTGTTCGTTTAATACATCATAAGGGCGACAGGCGATGTTCTTTACCAGTTCTTTTTTTGGGCGAATGCCTTTGAATGCTTTTAATATGGCCATGAAGGTTTGATGTTTAGGGTTTAAAGTTTAAGGTTAATGATTAGTTTTAGTAGAAATTGAATTTGAATATAATGGGGTCATATAAGCAATAAACCCAAAACCTAAAACTCAAAACAAATTATTTATTAAAGAATTCGACTACCTTCTCCGCCAGCTCAATACCAATACGTTCTTGTGCTTCTTTAGTAGAGCCACCAATGTGCGGAGATAAGGTAACTTTTGGATGCTCGCGCAGTTCTTTTTTTATGATTGGCTCACCTTCAAAAACATCGATGCCTGCGAAGCCAACCTTTCCATTGTTTAATGCTTCAATCAAATCAGTTTCCGAAATAACACCACCGCGTGCAGTATTTACGATACCGACACCTGCTTTCATCAAATCAAATTCTTTTTTTGCAATCACGGGTGCAGAACCTTTTGGAAATGGAACATGCAAGGTGATAAAATCGCTTTCTATTAATAATTTAGTAAATGAAACACATTTAAATGTAACACTTACTTTACGATGTCCTACAGCAGGATGAAAATCAAGTTCAACCACAACGTCTTCATTGTTTAAACGATGGAACATAATGTTCATTCCTAATCCAAGACCGATGGATGCTGCAGCTTTTGCTATTTGTCCTGCACCTATAATGCCTAATGTTTTGCCACGTAATTCAATTCCCGCGGAGTACTTTTTCTTTAATGCATCAAAAGTTTCTTTAGTATCAGAAGCAGGCATTTTTCTATTGGAATCGTGCAACATACGTGCACCGGTAAAAAGGTGAGCAAAAACCATTTCAGCAACACTTTGTGAAGAAGCTGCAGGTGTATTCACTACAGCCAATCCTTTTTCGCGTGCATATTTCACATCAATATTATCCATTCCCACACCGGCACGGCCAATCAATTTTAAATTAGGCACCATGTCGATATGTTCCTTGCGGACCTGCGTTGCACTTCTAACAAGGATTGCATCAAAATCTTTTAAGGCTGAACCTATATTTTCTTGTGGAACTTTATCGGTTGAAACTGAAAAGCCGGCTGCTTCAAATATTTTTTTTCCGGCTGCATCAATGCCGTCGTTGGCGAGAATTCTTATCATATTAGTCAGGAGTTGTTAGTTCGGTGTTCGGAGAAATAAGTTTTAAGTTTAATGTTGTGAGTTTAAAGTTTAGGTAATAAGATAGGCAACGTAGTGCTGACCATTTTAAAAGTTCAGCGTTCAATAAAGATTTTATTAAAAGGCAATAAAATAAAAAATTCTCCGAACTCCGAACCCCCGACTAGCAACTATGCGGTTTTCATGGAAAACTCTTTCATGACACTTACGAGTGCTTTCACGCTTTCTATCGGCAATGCATTGTACATAGAAGCACGGAAACCACCAACACTTCGATGTCCTTTTATGCCTACGATACCCGCCGCTTTTGCTGCATTTAAAAATGCTTCATCTTGTGATGGGTCATTGAGCAGGAAACAGGCATTCATAGGAGAACGGTCTTCTGCAGAGGCAGTTCCGACAAACATGGAATTGCTATCCACTTCACCATAAAACATATCAAATTTTTGCTTGTTGATTTTTTCCATTTCCTTCACGCCACCAATTGATTTTAACCATTCCATTGTATACATGCACATAAGAATTGGAAAAACAGGAGGCGTATTATACATGGAATCATTATCTAAATGCGTTTTGTAATCAAGCATTGTGGGTAATGTTTTACCATGTTTGCCTACAATATCTTTTTTAATAATGACCAAAGTTACGCCTGAAGGACCCATGTTTTTCTGCGCGCCTGCATAGATCAAATCGAATTTGGAAACATCAACCGGCCTTGAAAATATATCTGATGACATGTCGCAAATAACCGGAATAGGAGAGGCCGGAAAAATTTTAATTTGTGTGCCATGAATGGTTTCATTGGAAGTGATGTGAAAATAATCACAATCAGCGGGGATAGTATAACCCTTCGGCATGTATGAATAATTTTTATCCTTGGATGAACCTACAACGGTTACTTCTCCAAACAGCTTTGCTTCTTTAATTGCTTTGTTACTCCATGCGCCTTGGTCAAGGTAGGCTGCTTTTGTTTTTAGTAAATTCATAGGAACCATGGCAAACTGTGTGCTTGCACCGCCTTGTAAAAACAACACTTCATAAGTGTCGGGAACGTTGAGCAATTCTTTTACCAGTGATTTTGCTTTTGCCAATACTGCTTCAAAATCTTTACCACGGTGGGAGATTTCTAAAACGCCCATTCCGCTTCCGTTAAAATCAAGGATGTCAGCGGCTGCTTTTTTTAATGCGCTTTCAGGTAAAATTCCGGGACCTGCTCCAAAATTATGTTTTCTCATAGCTTTAAATTTTATCTATTTATATATATATCGTAGTTTGAATTAATTCATATTTTTAAGGAAATCGTGAAAATTCCTAAAAAATGTTTTATTCTTTGATTTGCAAGTGTAAAGTAAGTAGGATTTTACCAATCTTCAAAATGTTGAAGCGAGGGAAAAGCGCAAAAAAAATCCCGGTTTTTTTCCAGGATTCCTAATGATTTCTTGAGATAATTATATGGATTGCATAACCGTAACAGGCAATGAAAAACTAAAAACAGAACCTTTGCCAGATTCACTAGTCACCCAAATAGTGCCGTGGTGTGCCTCAATCACTTTTTTAGCTATAGTCAGGCCAAGCCCTGTACTCGACTCGCCGGCTGTAGCTTTAACACTTGTTTTCTGAAATGGTCTGAAAATCTGGTCAAGTTCATTAGGTGGAATTCCTTGTCCCTGATCATGAACCGAGATAACTACCTGTCTTTCCTGTTTTTCAATAACGATTTCTACCATTGTCCCCGAAACGGAGTACTTAATGGCATTGCTTACCAGGTTGTTTAAAGCCTGCCGCAGCTGACCCGAATCTGCAGAAACAGGGGGTAGATTTTCATGAGAACTGTAATGCAGGCTGATATTTTTTTTCTGGGCAATAAACTTATTATCTGCAATAACTGTGTTAACCAATTGAGGAATGTTTAAAGCGTTTAATTGAAGTTCCATCTTTCCTGATTCTATTTTTGAAATATCAAGGAGGTCATTCAATAAATTAAGCATGTAGTTTCCGGAGTCAATAATGGCGTTCAGGAAAGTACGATGTTCTTCATTAATATTTTCTGCATCAGCATCAATGAACTGTGCCAATGTAATGATGTTTCCCAATGGGTTGCGTAAATCATGCGATGCCATACCAAGGAAATAGTTTTTTTGCTCATTCAATCCGGCAAGCTCAATGTTTTTCGATTCTAATTCTTGCTGCTGATGAAAGAGCTTTAACAGCGTCTTTACTTTTGCTCTTGTTACCTCAACATCAAGCGGTTTAAATAAATAATCTACTGCTCCTTCGCCAAGCCCTTTCAAGAGGTATTTTTTCTCCATGCTGATGGCTGTAACAAAAACGATGGGGATTTTCCTGGTACGTTTTGTAGACTTCAACATTTTCGCTACCTCAAAACCATCCATCTCAGGCATTTGCACATCTAAGAGAATTAATGAAAACTCTTCCTGGAATGCCAGCTTTAACGCTTCTTGTCCTGAATATGCTTTGATAATCAAACGGCCATCTTCTGAAAGCATATTCTCTAATGAATATAAATTTTCCGGCTTGTCGTCTACTATTAATATTTTGTCCGTTCGCATCCTGTTACATTATTAATTCTGAATCTCGTTACTCAGTTATATACAATTAACCATTATTTTTATTGTAGAATAGGTCGAATATTGCCGGCTTATTACAAATTGAATTTAATTTGCTTCAATAATCAAAATCGAATTGGGAAATGAAACAGTTTTTTACGATGAAGTAGGAGGCAGGTTGTCTTTTGTTGTGTTCGAATATGTAAGATTTTTTCAATTAATTACCCATTAGGTGAAATAAGCATGGCTCCATGAGCGTTAATAGGGAAGAAAATTTTAAACCGCTCATGTATACAATTGAAAAACAACATCTTATGAAAATAAAAATGCCCTTACTGATATTTTTGGTTATTATTACTTTGCAAGCATGCGGTCAGAAAAAAGCGGAGGTGAAAAAGACAACTAACTCAATCACGATGAAACAACAGGATAAAATAGTAAAAACTGATGATCAATGGCAGCAGCAGCTAAGTTCAGATCAATACCGTATTACCCGTAAAAAGGGCACTGAACCGTCATTTACTGGGGAGTTTTGGGACAATCATGAGAAAGGGGAATATTTTTGTGTTTGTTGTAGACAGCAGCTTTTTAGTTCAACAACCAAATTTGATTCCGGTACAGGGTGGCCAAGTTTTTATGATATTGAAAAAGGAATGGTGGAAGAGGAAAGAGACAATACTTTAGGAATGGAGAGAAGGGAAGTTCATTGCAGCCGTTGCAATGCACACCTTGGCCATGTTTTTGAAGATGGACCGGCTCCAACGAATTTAAGATATTGTATCAACTCTGCATCGCTGCTTTTCGATAAAGCGAAATAAATTCCAAAGGGTTATATATATAAATTAAAAAGGGTATCCAATACCAAAATTGAGTATGGTGTTTTTGGTGTTTTTGTCTTTGATTACCCATTGATCTTCTTTTGGTAGCGTGGGGTCTTTTAATTTAATTCCCCAGTCAAAACGTAAAATGAAAAAGGTAAAATCAAGACGAAGTCCTAATCCTGTTCCAAGTGCTAATTGTTGAATGAATTCATCAGCTTTAAATTGTGCACCGGGCCTTTTGATATCTTCTTTTAAAAGCCAAATGTTTCCTGCGTCTGCAAACAAAGCGCCTTCCAGCTTGCGGAAGATATCGAAACGATACTCGATGTTACCGTTGATTTTAATATCCCCATACTTCTCAAAAGATTCACTGTTGGAATAGGAGCCCGGACCAAGTGAACGTGTTCGCCATGCGCGCAAATCGTTCGATCCCCCTGCAAAAAAACTTTTTTCGACAGGCATAAGTTGCGAATTGCCATATGCAAAACCAAGACCTGTTGCAAAGCGATAAACCAATTGAGAATTCTCACTGAATATCTGGTAAAAACGGAAATCAAGATCAGGGCGAAGATATTGCGCATATGGAACATTGAATACTGTTAATTGTTCTCCTTCTGGTTTGCTGTTATTCGCAATCTTATTAAAAAGACTGATAAAATGACCGGCTGATTCAAATGTCCCTTTGAAATAGACATGGTTTTTCAGTTTGCCTAATTGCTGTGAGTTGTAAACAAATACATATCGGAAGTCAGTGATCATTTGATCTTCGTAACTGCTTATCAATGCAGGATCATTTGTAGCTTCCAGCTGTTTTCTAAAAGATTCCTGCAAATAAACTTTTACAAAATTGACATCACCTGGATAAAAATAATGCCGTTTGGTATCTGATGCTTTAAAGTTCAAGGAATAGGAAAGGTTGGCAACAGTTCGTTTGAATTCAGGCCGTTGCTGAAAATTATATCCGGCAACAAAATTCGTTTGAGGGCTATTAAACCAAATTGGCTTAGTAAATGGAAACAATATCCGGGGAACAGACAAAGAAATCTCCGGTCCAATTTCATATACATTAAAAAGTGCGCGGTTTGAATTATTTAATGTAGTGTCTGACAATTCTCGCTGAGCTTCAATTCCACCTTTAAATTTAAATTCAAATTGTTCAGCGCCCTTAAAGGTGTTTTTATTTTGATAACTAAGGTTGCCCGCTAATCCATGATTGCCTCCGGTATTGGTACCTTCGGCTTCAAGCTTATAGGAATGACGTGAAAGCGGAGTTAACAAAATAAAACAGTTGAGTGAATCGGTTCCGGGTACTAATTCATATTTAATAATGATGAAACGGAAAACATTAAGGTCCTGAATTTGTTTATAGGTTTTTTCCAAATCCGTTAAGTTATACAGTTCATCCGGATTAATAAAAACATATTGCAGTAATAGTTTTGGGTTCGCTATTTGTGAATGTGCGGTTATGAAATAATATCCCTGGTATGCAACGGTATCTGTAGGAATAACCTGTTTGTTTGAAAGAGGATCGTAATCCGTTTGTATATATATATCTTTTATGGAATAGGTATGGTGCTCCGTTGAAGCTTCTCCGTTTTCAATTGAAGTGGGGTTGGCAATTTGTAGAAATACATTTACATCATTTGATAAAAGACTTGAGTCGGCAGTATAAGTAATAAACAATGGACTGAAATAGTAATACCCTCGATTCTTCAATAATTTAGAAATGCGTTCCCGCTCGCCCTGAAAGTTGTTTTTATTGTAATTCTGCCCGGATTTTATAAGGCAATTTGCACTATCAGCCAATACAATGGATGAAATACGTTCGTCTTTTATGTTGTAATGAATGGATTTAATTTTATAAGGTTGCTTTGATTTAATAAAGTAAGTAACATTTGCTTTATGATGTCGCACATATTTAATAGAATCTTGTACCGTAGCATTGAAAAAACCATTGTTCTGCATATATATAAGCAGCTGTTCTGTTGAACGGTTTGTCAGCGTAGAGTCCAGAATTACCGGTGCTTCGCCAATGGTGTTTTTTACCCAGTTTTTAAAACGTGTGGGCTTCCCCTGACTGGCCAGATTATAAATTCCAAGATGAAAACGAAAAATGCCAAGTATTTTCCTGTTGGGCTTTTGCTTTAAAATTGCCATCATTTCGTCGTGATGTTCACGATAGTCAGATTTTATGGTATTTTTGTTAAGCAAATACTGGCCTTCTTCCAATTTACGCAATCCGTTGCAACTGCTTAATAATAAAATGATCAAACCAGCCATCAGGCATGTAAGGAAATTAACTGGTTGTTTACTCATTGATGCAAAAATACTACTATCTGAATGATTGATATACTCTCGAAATCCAACATAAAATTCATTCGTCAGTTACATCAGAAAAAATATCGCAACGAACATAAACTTTTTATTGCGGAAGGAGAAAAGATAGTTGGAGAGTTATTAACGTCATCATTTGAACTACATTCTCTATACGCAACCAAAGCCTGGTTGGAGGAGCGTAAAATGGCTATCATGCCTTTTCCTGTTTATCAGGTCACCGAGAAGGAGCTAAGAGAGTTAAGTCTGCAAGATACCCCTAATAATGTTTTTGCCTTGGTTTATCAGCCTGCACCACTTAATGAGGTTCGGTTTGATCTGAATAAAAACTACCTTCTGCTTGATGCTATACGTGATCCGGGTAACTTGGGCACCATCTTACGAATTGTTGATTGGTTTGGCTTCGACCATTTAGTGTGTTCGCCCGATTGCGTGGAAATATTTAATCCGAAAGTAGTACAATCCAGCATGGGTAGTATTTTCAGGGTGCCTTTTATACAAGGCTCTTTGGCTTCAATCCTTGCAGATAGTGGGGGCGCGGCCAAACCTGTGGTATTTGGAGCAATGCTAGATGGAAAACCATTGTATGAAGTGAATTTCAATAAAGGAGCTATTCTTATTATCGGAAATGAGTCCAATGGCCTTTCAAAGGAGGTGCAAAAATTGGTAGATCAGGCAATCACCATCCCTCCCTTTAGTCAAACAGTTTCAAAACCTGAATCGCTCAACGCCGCTGTGGCAACGGCAATTTGCTGTTCTGAAATATGCAGGCAACAATTAAAATAAAAAAATCCCGTCCCGAGTACTCAGGAAGGGATTCTGATATTTAGTTCAATAGAAAAATTGCAGGGGTATTCAGAAAATCAATTTAATTTACTCGGGACCACCATCCGGAATTCCGGAATTTTTACAAAAAATAATTTCTTATCATATTGGCGTTCCATTAAATAGGTGCCAAACATTTTACCAATTTCCGTGTTGAGGTTACACCCTGATACATAACGATATGTTTCACCGGGTGCCAAATGTGGTTGTTCACCTACTACACCTTCTCCTTCCACTTCTCTCCTTGCATTGTCAGAATCAACAATGTACCAATGGCGTCTTTTTAAGCGTATAGCATACTCACTATCATTCTGAATGGTGATCCTGTATGCAAAAACGTAATGCGATTGTGCTGGATTACTGTGAGTAGGTTGAAAAAATGTTTCAACGCTCACTTTTATTCCCGCTGTGACTTCTGTAAATATGGCCATTTGTTTTTGCTGTACTAGATATTCAAAAGTATATCAGAATAATTAGATGCCCAATATAATTTGACCAAACCTGATAATAACTTGGTAAATGAAGAAAAATAGGGGGGAAAAAATTGCTTTGTCTGTTAACTGCACCTATTAATAAATATTCGTAGATGTTATTTTTTTAAAGCCAATCAATCTGTCATAACGGCTTGTTGGGTCTCTGTGATAGGCAAAAATAAAATACTCGTTTTTTGTCTCGTAATGATTCCCTTCGATAATGGTTTCATCAGCCATCTTTTTCGCGTCGTCCACCCAAACATATTGGTAATTATAATATCCTTGTTTCAGAAAAAGCGAACAGGTATACTCTTGGTTTTGATAATCGTACCGCATTTTGGACTGCGGCAAAAAACTCCAGTTAGTCAGGGCTCCAAGCACATAGAAATTGCCATTAGCAAGCGGCTCCTGGTAGCGCAATCTGAATTGAACATTTGCATAATCAGCCTCTGTTTCATCGTTTCGGCCATCGTAAATCTTAACCAGGTACTTTCCATCAATATCATCCAATATTGAATAACGCTGGTAAGACCTGCTTTCATCCTGTCGTAATTTTACCTGGTAAGTATTGCTTAAAGAATCTTGTAGAATGCTTTGCACATAAGGGGTACTGGTGCGCAAAGTCCTGGTATCGAAGTTGCGAAATTCATTGCCGCCATTAAAGAGATTGCCTTCTTCATAGTTGTAGTCCACTAAATGGTCCTGCATGAACAATGGCTTGAGGTTCGTAATTGCATTATCCCATCGCGCATTTTGCTGTAATACAATTTTGAGATCAATATATGGATTGATGATTGCATAGTTGCTATAATCAACAGTGAAATCTACTTCCTGATGTGAAGTGCGGTATTCTGCTATTGTTGCCCTATGAATCTGTTGTGTGATTGTTACCAATGGTTCAAAAACCCTGAATCGCCATGTGATAACCGGATTATCTGGTTCATTGTTGTCAAAAACCATTACAATATAATTTCCTGACTTTGTAATCCGCATTTGTGGAGTAGGGAAAACACAACTATAGTGGTAAAATGCCTGATAGGTGTTAAACGATGGAGAATAATCCGACACTGACTCATAGAAAAATCCTTCAGTATAATCTGATTCATGCAGTTGCGACGGTTGCCAGTTAAAATCACAATGGATGAATTTGTAGGAATAGCTCACCGACTCACTTTGCAAATCATCAAAACTGAGTTTTAGTTGTTGTGAACTATTTAATGCAATTATTGCTTCTGAGAGTCGTTCCGTATTACGCTCTAAAACAACAGTGTATACCGTTGGTTTATATATATGATTCTCATACCTGATAAAGTCTGCTCTAAAATAATCAGTGGTATCTTGAGCTGAAAGATTAAAAGTCAGGCTACAAAAAAACAAGATGAATACAGCAACAATTTTCATGGGGTTAATCGAATTCAATTAGCTGTGCATACAGACTCTCCCATTCTGTTTCT
This sequence comes from Bacteroidota bacterium, assembly GCA_031418215.1. GTDB lineage: Bacteria > Bacteroidota > Bacteroidia > AKYH767-A > OLB10 > JANOXC01. Next base: position 32,136 of record JANOXC010000162.1, on the reverse strand, counting down.
TTTTTTTTCAACTCTGCTTCACAAGTAGCAAGTTCGTTTTGCATAGTTTTCATTTTTGTTACATTTCTATAATTATCAGGGTCGGCCATCTGTAATTGCAACTTTTCTTTTTTTAATTTCAACTCCTTCATGGCTTCATCAAGTTTTTTAACCGATTGTTCTAATTTTAATTTTTGCTTTTTGAGGTTATTATCTTCTTGGGTTGCTTTGTTTAACGCTTTGGGTTTTTCTATTGCAGGCTTAACTGTCAGAGCAGGTTTTTGCCTCGATGCAATTAATTGTTGTTCTTTCCAGATTTCAAATTCCCCATAGGTGCCGGGGTATTCTTTTAATTCCTGGTTTTCTATGTACCAGATCTTATTTGCGATTTCAGCAAGGAAATAACGGTCATGTGAAACTACAACAAATGTTCCTTCGTAATCATTTAATACATCAATCATGGTATTAACAGTTCTCATGTCAAGGTGATTGGTGGGCTCATCAAGCAATAAAAAATTTGCTTTGGCTAATATTGTTTTCGCAAGTGCAACACGTGCTTTCTCACCACCGGAAAGAATTTTTATTTTCTTAAATACATCATCTGCTTTAAACAAAAATGCTCCCAACAACTTACGCAGGTACTGATCTGTTTCTTCAGGTGCAAATTGTTGCAACTCCTGCAGCATTTCATTTTCTATGTTTAAGCTTTCCAGTTGATGCTGCGCATAAAAGGAAGTAATAACGTTGTGACCCGGAATGTTTTTTCCATCAAAAGCTTCTGTACCATTTATCATTCTAAGTAAAGTAGACTTTCCTCTTCCATTCGCACCTATCAATGCTATTTTATCTCCACGTTGCACCTGACATCCTGTATTGTGAAGAATAACTTGCTCGCCGTACTTCTTCGATTCAATTTCCAAAGTGGAAATGGTCCGACCGGGTTGTGCAGAAATATTAAAATTAACATGTATCGTAGCTGTTGAATCTTCGACAGCTTCCACGCGGTCTAATTTTTCAAGCATCTTGATACGCGATTGTGCCATCTTCGCTTTACTCGCTTTTGCACGGAAACGGTTGATCAGTTTTTCCTGTTCATCAATGTATTTCTGCTGATTCTGAAATTGATTTTGCTGAAGCTCTTTGCGCAATGCTTTTTCTTCCAGATAATAAGTATAATTACCGCTATATATTGTGAGTTTCTGTTGATCGATCTCTACGATTTTATTTACAACCTTATCCAGGAAGTAACGATCGTGAGATACAATGACAATGGTGCCATCATATTCAGCCAGGTATTCTTCCAGCCATTCAATGGAAGGAAGGTCAAGGTGATTGGTAGGCTCATCCAGTAGGAGCAGGCTCGGTTTCTTCAATAGAATTTTGGCAAGCATTACCCGCATTCGCCACCCTCCTGAAAATTCTTTTAGCGGACGATGTAAATCTTTTGTTTCAAAACCCAATCCTTCTAAAACCTGTTCAGCTTTATGTTTGATATTGTAACCATCAAGCACCTCAAATTCATGCTGAAGGTCATGAAGATCGTGTAGCACTTTTTCACTGTGGTCGTATTCCAGTTTTTCCAGTAAAGCTTCAATTTTATCATTGAGTTCATTCTGTCTTTCAAATGCTTCGAGTGCAACATGAAGGATTGAATGCTCAGATTGATAACTTAACAGATCCTGATTGAGAAACCCTAAAGTCAGGTCTCTACGTCTTGTGACTTCTCCGCCACTCAAGCTGTATTCACCCGTGATAACACGCAGTAATGTTGATTTTCCTGTTCCGTTTGCGCCAATCAGTCCAATTTTTTCATTGGTTTTAATATGCCAGGAAGTGTCTTTATATAAAGCACGAGAGCCGAATTCGAAAGTAATGTTATTAAGTACCAGCAAAATTTTATGTGTTAGTAATGATTAATAAATGTTTTATTTGTCAGAGTGGAATAAATTCACCACTACCCTTGTCCTGTAATTGTTTTAATGGCGGATTTCCTTTGTAATAGATGTTTCCTGAAAATTCTATTATGCCTTCAAATCTTTTTTGAGGATATAGCAACACATCATTCATTCCGATATTGGTTGCATAGATGTCATCTGCTTTTAATTGTAATGCATCAAAACGGCCACCTCCAGAGTTCCACAAGTAGCCAACACCAATTTTGCCGTTTGCATATAAAGAAGCGGGCCCGGTTTGAAGTGCCAGTGTAACAGTGCCGCAGTTGAGTTTCAAATAGAAATCACCAGTGCTTCCCCAGCTCTCAAACAGAAATTTTTCGATCATCATTGTATCATCAAAATAAATATTCCCGGATGATTCATGTACTTCCAGCGTTTCAATTGAAGGAGCATAAATATCAACACTGAATTTGTTTTCAAAATCGCGCACCCAGTTGCATTTATTCTCATTATCGATTTTAAGAATACCATGATCAATGGTAGTTGTTAATTTGTCAATCAGGTTTTCGCCGGCGGTAACAGTGATTCGGAAAACGGAATCTCGATGATAATGCAAATCAGTTTTATTGTTTAAATATACGTAGTGAAAAGGACTTGCTGTTCGGGTTTCTGTAACCTCTTTTCCTGTTCCTTTAAAACAATCGCATACACCTGCTTTTTTACAGCCTTCATTAAGCAGCATATATATTAAAAGCACAGCCAATAACGGTATGTTCTTAGGATATATACTATTTTTATTCATTTTAATATTTAGGTATGAGCTGTAAATTACTTAATAATTCTTGATTAAAGAAATGTATAGCCAAGCCCGAATTCAAAGAAATCTGCTTTTCCAAAATGTGTTTTCAAGTAATAACCCGCAAATAATTGTTTTGTAAATTTATATTCAACCCCTGCATAAATGTAGTAGTGTCCGTCTTCTTTGTATTGATCAACGAGATAAATACCGTTTTTCAACAATAGACTTATTTTCCCAGCCGACAACTCATAGCCTAAATTTAAGCCTAATCGATAGGCAACAGCAGCATCAACAGGTTCTTTGTTTAACTTTTCCAGTTTCCATGGTAATGTCCCGTCGTAGAAACCATCGGCACCAATACTTAATCTGCTTTTATGTGAAATTATTTTATTGATGGAATAGTGGATGGCAGTAATACCATAGTTCTGTATGCCTTGGTCCGTCTCAACGCCTTTTACACCTGCTCCGATAGAGAGTTTGTTGTAAATTTCTTTTTTAACAGGATTAATGGTTGTGAATATTCTGGGTAATGGCTTTCCAAAATACCAGCTAAAGCCTGCATGTAAGGTTGGGATATTGATACCGAGGTTGGGCGGTTGTATGGCTCCATTAGAAAAATGAGTGAAGGAGATTCCTGCTGCTAACTGTGTTTTTGTTCCTGTTTTAATTCTAAAATCATAGCTTAAGTTAACAACAGCATTAAAATGCGAACCAATTGCAGTGTTCTTATAGTTTTCATGGGGTTCGAATATTTTTTCAATATACCCAAGACCAACACCTGCACTAAGACTGCTGCGCAACCAATGATTTTTGTTTAAAGGGAAAAGGATACGGGGCATCAAGGCATGACCATTTCCCAGCTCCTGCTGATTACCGAGGTCAAAATACTGGTATGAGATACTAAACAATGGAAGCTGATAGGGTTGTTGCCAGTCCTCGTCACCCTTTAATGGTTTGGCTAATTCTATTTCAAAACTGCGAATATGTTGATGCTGAAGATGCACGATTGCAGGACGATGGGCAACAATGAAACCGTAATGGAGTTTGGCAGATAACAACCAACTGCCGGCAAGGGTGTCATTTTTTTGAGACATAGCACCTGTACCTGTTAAAACCATCAGCATTAAACAATATAGACGTTTCATTTTTTGGAAGGGCAAAAATAGAAAGAACTACCTTTGGGAATTCTGTTCCAGACCGGTACTTCACACAATACCGACAAATAATTTCATATATGAATTCAATCAATGATAAATTAAAGGCTTTTGAACGATTATTAGCCATTATGGATGAGTTGAGGGCTCAATGTCCTTGGGATAAGAAGCAGACCATGGGTAGCTTGCGACATCTCACCGTTGAAGAAGTTTATGAACTAACCGATGCTATCTTAGATGATGACAGGCTGGAAATTAAGAAAGAACTGGGTGATATTTTATTGCACATCGTTTTTTATTCCAAAATTGCCTCTGAAAGTGAGGAGTTTGATATTGCAGATGTGATTAATACCGTATGTGAAAAGCTGATTCATCGGCACCCTCACATTTACAGCGATACAATTGTGAAGGATGATAAGGAAGTGAGTCAAAATTGGGAGAAACTCAAGCTCAAAGAAGGCAAAACATCTGTTTTACAAGGGGTCCCTGTTTCTTTACCTGCCGTGATCAAATCCATGCGCATTCAGGAAAAAGCCAGAGCTGCAGGCTTCGACTGGGAACATAAAGAACAGGTTTGGATGAAGGTGGAAGAGGAATTGGATGAGTTAAAAAAGGAGATAGAATCTTCAAATAAAGAGAAAACAGAAGCGGAGTTTGGCGACCTTTTATTTTCACTTATCGGTTATGCCCGTTATATGGATATCAACCCTGAAGATGCATTAGAGCGCACCAATAAGAAATTCATACGTCGTTTTCAGCATCTTGAGCAATCGGCTTTGAATAATAACAAAATATTGAGTGAAATGACTTTAAGTGAAATGGATGTTTATTGGAATGAAGCAAAGGCAATGGGGCTTTGATGAATGAACCCGGCAAGTCTTATTTTTGCATCAATTTAACAAAGCAATTATTTATATGAAACTGAAAGCAGGTGATAAAGCCCCGGATTTTTTTTTGATGACATCCGATAAACATCCTGTTACCAATGAAACCATTAGAGGTAAAAGAACATTGTTTTTATTTTTTCCGGCTGCATTTACCAGTACCTGCACCAAAGAACTTTGTGCTGTTCGTGATGATATTTCCCGTTATAATAATTTAAAAATCGATGTTTTTGGCATTTCGACAGACATGATCTATTCATTGAAAAAATACAAGGAAGAACAGCAACTGAATTTTCCATTGGCTTCCGACTATAATAAAGATGTTACTGAAGCATTTGGGGTGGCATATGAATCATTTAATTATGGAATGAAGGGTGTTTCCAAAAGATCAGCTTTTATCATTGATGAAAAGGGCATCATTCAATATGCCGAAGTGTTGGAGAATGCCAGTGAACTGCCTGACTTTGAAGCGATTCATCGGGTGATAACTGCGATGGAAACAGCGAATAAGTCAAATTGAATATTTAATATTGAAGATCGAATATTACTAATAGGAAATAAGAGTTAGGGAATAGAAAATATTGACATCCTATGCCTCGAGCCTTTGGGATTACGGTTGATATAAAAAAAACATTATTTCTATTTTATATTGAAATAAAATCAGCGAAAATCAAATTAAATCTGCTTAATCTGTGGTCTTTTTTTGAGGCTCCGCTGCCCCACAATCAGCACATCCCGGTTTTTTCTTGTGAGAAAGAAGTTCATAGAATCTTTTCCCAATGAAGAAGAAGGCGACTGCGACTAAAAGATAGGTGAAAACTTCCTGTATCATGATAATTATAACATGCAAATTTCCATAATTTTGACCAATAAATCACAATTAATTAAATGAAAGAATATCGGCACTGAGAAAAGAAGTGTTTTTTAGCATTTAAATACCAGAACACTGTCCGAAAATTACATGATTCAAATTAAAAGCGAATGATTGAAGCACCCGTTTATCTTACTTTCAACAGAAAAGAATACAGCAATGAAACGCTGATTGATTTATATAAAGCCCTTATCAAACCCCGCATTATTGAGGAGAAGATGCTTGTATTACTCAGGCAGGGAAAGATTGCCAAGTGGTTTTCCGGTATCGGACAGGAAGCAATTTCTGTTGGTGTAGCAATGGCCATGCAGCGCGAAGAATATATATTACCCATGCACCGAAATCTTGGTGTTTTTACTGTAAGAGATATTCCATTGAACCGTTTATTCTCACAATTCCAGGGAAAACCGGGAGGATTCACCAAAGGCCGCGACCGTTCCTTTCACATGGGCTCACGCGATTTTAAAATTGTGGGAATGATTTCTCATTTAGGTCCGCAATTAGGTGTTGCCGATGGCATAGCACTGGCTGATTTAATTACAAAGAAACCACATGTCACAGCTGTTTTTACCGGCGATGGTGGATCGAGTGAAGGCGATTTTCACGAGAGTATTAATGTGGCTGCCGTATGGGATCTGCCCGTGTTATTTATTATTGAGAATAACGGTTATGGATTGTCAACGCCAAGTAGTGAGCAATTTCGTTGCAAGCAATTTGTTGACAAAGCAATCGGTTACGGATTAGAAGGAGTAAGGGTTGATGGAAATAATATTCTCGAGGTTTATGAAACTGTTGACCGTCTCACAAAATCCATGCGTGAAAATCCTCGGCCGATTTTATTGGAATGTGTTACCTTCCGCATGCGTGGACATGAAGAAGCTTCAGGAACGAAATATGTACCGCAAGAATTATTTGATGAATGGAGTAAGAAGGACCCAATCCGAAATTACGAAGACTATTTATTGGCGGAAGCGATCATTGATGAGGATTTTGTAAACATGGTGCGCACAGAAATAAAAGAAGAGATTGAGCAAGGATTGGAAATCACTTTCTCAGAGAAGGAGGTGGAGGTTAACACTTTATTGGAATTAAAAGATATATATAAACAACATGTTGCAGTAAACATTCAGCCAACATCGGACGCAAAAACTGACAGGCGTTACCTGGATGCAATTACCGATGCCATGCGTCAGGCTATGCAACGTCATGATAATCTTGTAATCATGGGTCAGGATGTTGCAGAATATGGAGGTGTTTTTAAAGCTACTGTTGGTTTTGTTGATGAATTTGGTAAAGATAGAGTACGTAATACACCTATTTGTGAATCAGCCATCATTGGTGCAGGGTTAGGGTTATCAATCAATAAACATAAGAGCATTGTTGAAATGCAATTTGCAGATTTCGTAACCTGCGGTTTTAATCAAATTGTAAATAACTTAGCAAAATCACATTACCGCTGGGGACAAAATGCAGATGTGGTAGTGCGTATGCCAACGGGTGCTGCAGTAGGGGCAGGACCTTTTCATTCACAATCAACTGAAGCATGGTTCTTCCATGTTCCGGGATTAAAGATTGTTTATCCGGCATTTCCAGCTGATGCCAAAGGATTACTTGCATCAGCAATTGAAGATCCAAACCCTGTGATGTTTTTTGAACACAAAGCATTGTACAGAAGCATTAGCGAAGAAGTATATAATGATTATTATACAGTTGAAATTGGAAAAGCACGATTGGTGACAGAAGGAAATGATATCAGCATCATCACTTATGGATTAGGTGTACATTGGGCATTAGAAGCATTAAAAGAGCATCCCGAAATTTCTGCTGATCTTGTTGACTTGCGCACTTTATTACCCTGGGATCGTGAAACCGTTTTAAATTCTGTAAAGAAAACAGGTAAGGTGATTGTTTTGCATGAGGATACATTGACAGGTGGAATAGGAGGGGAGATCACTTCCGAAATTGCTGAACATTGTTTTAATAATTTAGATGCACCACCTGTAAGGATAGGTTCATTGGATACACCGGTTCCAATGTCTGCTGCATTAGAGTGGAATTTTTTGCCGAAGGACAGATTTAAGCTGGCATTGAGAAAGTTGATCGAATACTAAATCTTAATTTTGATTAATTATCTCTTGATGCCACATATTAAAAAACGACCTGAACTAATTTTATTTATTTTTCTGTTAGTTTCAATGACAGCTTGCAGACCTTCTGCATTAAGTGTCAATCCTTATTCCGATTCGCAAAAGAGGACGGTAACATTTATGCCTGGAGACAATGCCGGCTTTAATACTTTGGAAAGGGCCATTGCTGCTTGTTTTATCAGGGATGAGAAGCAATACTTCGTAAAATATGTGGTCATGAATTACGACTCGGTGAAAGGGGAATATGCAAAGCGGTATGCAGCGTTGAGTTATTGGGATAAATCAAGACTTACCTTATCCCGAAAACGGAGCTACCGGTTTTATTCTGATATTTCTGGAACCGATCACCTGATGAGCATTGAAATTAAAAAACAAGAGTTTGATACTGTGATGACACCGGGAAAAGATTACTCTTTAGCAGAAGAAATACTATTGGGGAAAGAAGATGAGGTGGATCAAACACTTGTAACAAGAAAAACAGTTTATAAATTACGCTATGTCGACGGCCATACCGGCAAAACTTTATGGAGTATGCGCTTGAAATATCCTCCCGGATTTATGGAAATGGGAAATAAGCATGGCGGGTTGACGAATTGCTTTACTGACAAATTCAGGAAAAAATTTCCTTATAAGACGATAAATTAATTTTGGATTTCCCTCTTTTTCAGTTGTCTTCATTGAACAAAGACTGAATATTGTCTTTTTATCACAGAAATCTTGATTTTTAGATGTTCCTCGTCATGGCTTATGCATTGAATTGATTGAATCTTGTTTTTTTGGAATTAGGTACTAATCACGAAGGGATGGTTTCTTCCTTCGATGATAAATTCAGAAGAAAAATTTCCTTACAAGGTCAAGGATAATTATTGAGTATTGACTTTGTTTTCTATTTCAAGTATTGTCACATTCCGATTTCAGGTATTGTAATATTCCTATTACAGGTGTTGTTACCTTATTCCCATTTCAGGTGTTATCACCTAAACTTCAATTCGCAACTGTAGGATTATTGCTACGGGGAGGCAACAACTCCATCAGTTGCTTCAATGCTTTGCCGTTATCATCATTCCACGATGCTTGCTTAAAGAACAGTTTTTCTTTTTCTATGCGGTGCCAGCTTAATGAATAGCAATACCAATTGTTGAAACACCTGTGGATATATCCAGAAAGGCTCCAATATGATTGTTGAAATGATATTCTGTACCTATTTGTAAATCAAAAAACAAATGACTGCCATGACGGTAGTAATTTTTATCACCATAATAATCACTGTCCCATGAAGAATTTACGATAGCAAATCCCAATGAACCTCCCAGATAAAAATCCCATTTTGAATTGGCTTTAAGTATATCATCAAAATAATAAGTTCCTTTTGCGCCAATAGGAATGACGGTTTCATGATAGTTGTAATTTCGGTAAGGATAATTTTTTTTATTGTCTCCCCAATAATAGCTGTTGTTGAAAGAATAAAAACTTACAAACGGAGCTAATGTAAAATTCTTGGCCACATCAAATTCATAGTTGATGTGAAAGACAGGAATGCTACGTCCAACATATCCATAATATCCAGAATACCCTCCAATGCCTAAACCCAGGTTTAAAGTCTTTCCATATTTTTCCCCGGAGTTTGTATTCTGAGCAGGGGCACTTAAACTAAAGAGCATGAAGATGAATAACGAAGTAATGATTGCTTTTTTCATTTATTTTTATTTTGAAATTTCGTAATTTGCGGAACAAGAGTGAATAAATTTTTACGGTACAAAGGTTCAATCTATGAATTTGGTATGAGTTACTTAATTAAATCAAAAAGTTGTATAATTCACACTTATTAATTTACATCCATTGAAAAAGCCATCAGGTGCTTTCACGTTTTTCGTTGTACAGTTGTTTTTGATTAACAGAGGAAGTAACAATCTCCTGACTTTGAAATTAACTGAAAAATCACGTAGAATGGAAATGAATCATTAACATCAGGTGACAACACTTGACGTAGGGAGAATTGACTTTGTTTTCTATTTCAAATGTTGTCGTCTCATTCCTATTTCAGGTGTTGTCACCTGAAACTTCAATTAGCAACGGTAGGATTATTGTTACCGGGAGGCAACAACTCCATCAGTTGCTTCAATGCTTTGCCGTTATCATCATTCCACGATGCCTCCTTTTTCCTATTTCAGGTGTTGTCACCTGAAAAAGATTAAATATGCTCCATATAATGAGTTAAAAACCCCCAATCATCCTTATTAATCAAATAGTATTTGGCAGATGAATAATGATAATTCTCCGGTTCATCACATAGCGTCCACTTTTTCGACAAAGGATTTAAATGGATGTAATCCAACTTTTGTTCAACTACATTTCTACTATACATTGTAGAAGAATACGGTTTGCTTTTCCAGAATTGATATTTTCTATCAGTTGCATTTGATATATATTCTTTAAGTAATGATGACGAAGTATCTATCAAATCAAATTTTATAGATTGTGATGTGAATTTCAAAAAGTCACGACGCACATTTTGCTCTTCTATTCCATCCTGCATTCGCCAGAGTAAATGAATATGATTGGGCATGATGACAAATCCATATAGCCAGATTCTTTTTTTATCCACCATGAATTTCAGGCAATTCATGATGATTAATTTATATTTTTCATCCAGTAATAATGATTTCCATTCCACAATAGTTGCAGTGAAAAAACGAATGTAATTTTCCATGTCTTTGACAAATATATATATCAATTTCTACCTGTTGATTCACGAAAATAATTGAAATGTGTGAATTAGAAAACAAGTAGCATGGTGTAAGTAGTAGCTTCAGGTGACAACACCTGAAGGAGGTTAAGCATGGTGTAAGTATCAACTTCAGGTGACAACACCTGAAGGAGGTTAAAAGAGACAACACCTGAAGGAGGTTAAAAGAGACAATACCTGAACTAGTTTAAATGTGATAATAACTGAAGTAGGTGAATGTTCAGTTTTAAGTAAGAAAAATTTAACGTGTAGCAGGTTTGTCGCCTGACACCTCCACAGTTAATGGTTTCTAATGGAATCCCTCAAAGCAATAGGATGCTTGCCAACAGGCGGTATCAACTCCATCAGTTGCTTCAATGCTTTGCCGTTATCATCATTCCACGATGCCTCCTTTAAAAACAGCTTTTCTTTTTCTGTTAGATGCCAGCTCAATGAAACGCGCTCTTTTGTTTCGGGTAATTGAAAGCAAACAAAATCCAATGGCCCGCTAAACCAAGTCTTAGCATATTTTAATTGTGAATCATTTGCATAGTCTTGCATAATGATAAAATTGCCACCGAGGTTGCGCATGGGTGCTGTCATTTTTTCAACGATGGTTTTTACACTATTATCTTCTACCTGCGGTTTTTTATAAGTATCGCGTATCTGCAAAATAATTACACCTGATGTATTTTTTTCAATCCAATCTTTGAATGTATATAAAAACTGCAGTGTATTGCTAATGCCGAAGTTGTCGCGGATGCCGGCATCCATCACTTCCAATGCAGGCTCACTGGGAAGTGAAACAGCAGGCATAATATATGGAAAGGATGAATTCATTCGTAGTGCACTTGTCCATTTTAAATTATAAGCATCCTGATCTTTAAAAAAGCGTGTGAATTCTACTCCATTGGCAACTTCATTGAATCCATTGTTGTTGTCAATAGGAGAATGCAGCAGGTAGCTAGTTGGTTGTGCAGAAATATTCAATGCGCGCCCGTCGTTGATTATGGTGGGGCTGATGATCATTTGTGGAATAACAGCTTCAGCTTCAGGTCTCACATAGTAAGCTACATTTTTATTTAATACATAACCCGTATTTTCATTAAACTGTTTTTCCCAGGCAAAAGAGCGGTCCATCACATATCGGTAAGGGCCAACACTGAATTTTTGTGGGTTGAGAAAAATATCGGCTACGGTTGCACTTAATGCAAGATTGTTTAGTAAGTCTTTTCCAATATTATTTAAATAACGGTTATTAATGTCACGATTGGCCACCATCAAACGTAATTGGTGATTTAGAAATAACTCACGGTAATAACTGCCGGTGATCATTCCTCCTGATGAACCGCATATCAATCTTGTGTAATTCATCAAATCCCCGTTATAAACGCTGTCAATCATTTGCAACGTTCGGAATGAAAAAACACAAGAGCGTAATCCGCCGCCGCTGATGTTCATTAAAATCATTTTTGGCTTTTCAACGCCGCGTAAAATCCATTTACTTTTCCATTTTTCCATAATGTCAATGGTGGACCGGATGTCTGAGTTTAAAATGCTACTGTCAACCTGTCCTTCCAGCATCGCCTTGTCGTAAACAGCTTTGGAAGTATTGTAATTAAGTCCATAAGCTTGATTGCGCGGATTAAATGTTTCAAACTGAGAGATAAAATTCAAGACAATAAATAATACAACAATTAGGGTGTTTGCCCAAGCCCTTGCCCAATATCTAAATACTCCGGAAAGCATCAATAGCATGGTAAAGAGCAACAAAATACTTCCTCCTGCCGGAATGCGGAAAACATTATAATTTCTGAACAATCCCAGCAATATAAAAGCGACAAAAACCACGATTTCCACAACTGCGGAATTAACATGATTTTGTTTAAACACCGATTCAAGCATATAACGCTTGTAATGCCTTGTATCACGAACAATTTTTACGCGCCATGGCAAATCGATATAGGTGTCGACACGCCAGAATTTACGGTTAGTGTTTTTCTTATAGTCTTCGATAGGTGCAGCATCGAGTTTGTCGGAATGCGCTACCCCAAAAAGGTTTTCTACATCCTTATTGGTCACTAGGAAATAACGCAAGGTTAGAAACATTACGGTAAGTATTCCACAATACATAGCAACAAGGAATGTAGTAATTTCCCAGGGGCTTTTTAACTGTTTGTAATATTGGAAATTAATAATACAGATAGTATAAACCAAGATAAATGCAAGTGGAATAATGAAATTGTTATGTGCATACTTGATAAATGTTTTTGATAAGGTGGCCAGGAACGGAAAACGAAATCCATTCAGCATAAAGCTGGTAATGTTAAATGCCATGATAAAAGCACCTAAACAAATACCCATGATAAATGAGGAGCGCATTCCTACATGTCCCATATATTCAGGATCCAGAAAAAGAAAAGGTATGCCAAACCGTTTAGAAAATGATTCAGTAATAAATCCAAAAAGTACCAGCCAATACATCATCATAATCTGGTTTTTCTTCAGATGCATGATGACTAATTGAATGGGAAACGAATAGAAAATCCTGCTTGTGATTAATTTATAACTCATTTGCGGACTGCAGTCAATATAGAATTAACATTAATATACGAATAGAACGACAGAAAGGTTGCCGGTTTTTAATATAACGCAAATGCCCTCCTTTGCTTGCTTTCTAAGTTAAAAAAACAACGTATTTCAGTTAACCGTTTATTTTAGTTTGAACGACGTCCATAATGGTCTTTTCCCTTTCAACAGCATCCAGCTCCAGTTGAGTTGCTTTAACTAGGAGGTCATTTACAAACTGTTTGTCATCAAAGCTGGAAGCGTTGATCTTAACATTCAGGAATGCCCCTGAAACGGCGGCCCTGGCACACAAAGCGCCTACACCGGCATCGCTTACAGAATTAGGATTGCCTGATTTTGCCATTTCCTCAATGATAGCCATTGATGCATAGGATAGTTCCATTACCTTAAAGGGCACTTCAATAGCATATTTAGTGGCCTCTTGTATGGCGGTTTTTCTTGCTGATTTTTCCAAATCAGTATATTTGGGAAGCTTGAAGGCATCCATGATTCTGTTAAAAGCACGGGTGTCTTCATCAACCATGAATAGCAATTGATTTTTCAATGACTGTCCTTTCTCGGCATATTTGCTGAAAACCTCCCATTGGGTTTCCCATCCTTTTTTTGATGCACTTAAATTGGCGACCATTGTTGCCAGTGAAATCCCTAAAGCACCAGCATATGCCGAAATGCTTCCGCCACCAGGCGCAGGTGATTCACTTGCTGTTTCATCGGCAAAGGCATTCAGTTTCATATTGACCAATGGCTGTTGTTGACCATCATTTAATATATATTCAATGATGCGTTTTTGTGGATCAAATTCACCCAGTTCATCCAGACCCATTGACTTAACCGCAATATGAATCAGCTCTTTTTCACTTACTCCTGATGAAAGATTTTGTTTATTCAGGAAATACTTTCCTGCTTCGAGCATTGCTGATAAGGGTACCAGTCCGACCAACTCAGAGCCTGTTACTCGTAGTCCCCTTTCCGATGCACTTTTGCAACATTCTTCAAAAACAATGTGCAATGGCGTATTTCTGAACTGTGTGATATTAATGGAGACCTGTGCAACATTATACTCTTCAATAAACCAGCCGATTGCTTTTACACCTTTTAACTTACCCGGAATCCGTATTTCATTTCCAGTTGTATCGATTGCTTTTTTTCCATTGGCATCAAGTTTCACCCGGCCTGCTTCACGAATATCAAATGCTACAGAATTTGCACGTTTGATTGATTTAGAATTCAAATTCACATTATATGCAATGAGAAAATCCCTGGCGCCAATTACTGTTGCTCCGTGTTTAAGTGGCAAAGATGATGGCCCGAAGTCGGGTTTCCATTCCGGTAATTTTATTTTTTTGTCAAAGCCTTCATATTCTCCTGCACGTATTACAGAAAGATTACTTCGGTTTTTATTGGGTTGTGCTTCCTCATATAAATATACCGGAATAGATAATTCCTTACCTACACGTTCTGCCAGTTTTTTGCTCCATGCCGCCGTTTCTTCCATGCTGATATTGGCAACCGGTATAAAAGGACATACATCAGTAGCTCCCATCCGCGGATGTTCGCCTTTATGCTTAGTCATGTCAATTAACTCAGCTGCTTTTGCAATAACACGGAAAGCCGCTTCTACAACTTGCTCCGGCTCTCCTACAAACGTAATTACCGTGCGATGTGTTCCTTTCCCCGGATCAACATTAAGCAACTTAACGCCTTCAACTGTTTCAACAGCGTCAGTAATTTGTTTTATAATAGCCGGATCGCGGCCTTCGCTGACATTGGGTACACATTCAATCAGTTGCTTCATTTTCTTGATTTAATAAATTATGCTTATATATATTAATAACATGATTTTCTAATTTCCGGAAGAATGAAATTTATTTCTTGCCTTTATATAATCGGTAATAAGGTAGGAGACGAGTTTTCCTGTTTTTAGATCCGTTTTAATATGTGATAATAATGGTGCTGCTTCAGCAATGTGAAAATAAGCTACCTTACAGGATGAAGCAACAAGGTGAACAAATTTTCTGGCTTCTATGGTGGTTATGCCGCTGGAAGTCTTGGCACTGGTTGGGATGTTTTGAATCGAATCAAGATCTATCTCCAATCCCGTAAAGTTATTTTCAACAAAGGCAATAGTTTGTTTTACCACTTCTTCAAATGAAATGGCGTCCCTGATATATATATCTTCAAAAGTTGAGAAGTGGACTCTGGCTTTCTGCTGAATTAATTCTTCCAGCACTGCCTGCGGGTTAAATGACTCGTGTAATCCGATCATGCCATATTTGTCAAGTATGCCGGCTGCAAAGGCATAACTGAATCCATTACCACTATGCCGTCCTTCCAAAGGACGGAAATCACTATGCGCATCGCAATTGATAACATTAATTTTAGGAGTATCAATTTTTCCTGCTTTCAATAAGCCTTCAGCGGCCCCTTTAATATTCGGATAGGCATTATTATGTCCGCCGCCGACAATGATGGCTTCTTTTCCGGCGGCTGCTATTGCACGTATTACCGGGGCTACAGCTTCATCAATCTCTGACACCAAATCACGTGCTTTTGCAAGGTCTTCCGTTTTGTGAAAGTCTAAGTCCTTTGCAATACGCATGACATTAGTAAAATCAATGTGACCTAATACAAGTATTTCCTCTCCCGTTAAGAACATATTACTTTGTGTATTCAGTAATGTGTTCAATACAGGTTGCCAGGCGCTATACGCTCCGCCACGACCAAGATTCGCACGCACACCAATGTCTTCCGGCAGGCCCAATAAAACATACTTGCAGGATGACTTTACCATTTCATCTGCGAAATTTTCATTAACACCCCAGGGAAGTGTTTGAACATGTTCTCCGAGTTTCACTTCGTAAGCACGTTTTCTTACTAGCTGGTCTATATATAATTGATCGTAGGTGACTAATTTCATAAAACAATCTTAATGTGATGAAATTATTTGTCCATTAATGATAACAGTTTGCAACAGGTTACTTCCAAAAGAATAGGGTAAAAATGCCAGGGATGGAATTGGTTTTGTAATGACGATGTTTGCTTTTTTTCCGATGGCAATGCTTCCAAGTTCATTATCCACCTGCATGGCAGCCGCTCCGTTGATGGTTACAGCATTGAGCGATTCTTCCGGTGTCATTTTATATAAGATACTACAGAATGCCATCATCAGATGCATGTTTCCGGATGGACTGCTTCCCGGGTTATAGTCACTTGCAACAGCTATTTTTAATCCGGCATTAATCATTGTTCTTGCAGGAGGTGCAGGTAGTTGCAGGAAAAATTGCGCTCCGGGTAAAAGTGTTGCTATGGTGTTGGATTGCTGAAGTAAGGCAATTTCTACAGGTCCTGTATATTCAAGGTGGTCAACACTGATAGCATTCACTGCAACACCGGCTTGTATGCCGCCTGATTGATTGAGTTGGTTGGCGTGAACCTTGGGTTGCAAACCGTAACGAATTGCTGATTCCAATATATATATAGTTTCGTTTTTTGTAAAGTAATTTTCCTCACAAAAAACGTCGCAAAAATCAGCCAGTTTTTCTTCGGCGACCTGTGGCAGCATTTCTTCAACCACAAGTGAAATATATTTTTCCCGGTTGTTTTTGAACTCAGGTGGAATAGCATGTGCGCCTAAAAAGGTTGATTTTATGGTAACCGGCGATAGCGTTTTTAATTTACGGATGACCCTGAGCATTTTTATTTCGCTTTTCAAATCTAATCCATACCCGCTTTTTATCTCAATGGCCCCTGTACCTTGTTGCATCACTTCATTTAGTCGCCATAAAGCACTTTGAACCAGGTCATCTTCATCTGTTTCACGTAAGCGTTTGGCTGAATTCAAGATGCCTCCGCCACGAGATGCTATTTGCTCATAAGTCATTCCACGTAAACGGTCACCAAACTCTCCTTCTCTTGATCCTGCATAAACAATGTGTGAATGAGAATCGCACCAAGAAGGAAATACAAAACATCCTGATGCATCAATTATATTCTGTGTTTTTTCACCTGCTTTGTCGATTGGCATTTTTCCGAAAGAGTCAATCATGCCATCCTTTATATATAACCATGCATTTTCAATAGACGGAATACTATTCATGCCCAAACCCTTTACCGGTTGTTGATTAACTTGTAATAAACCGGAGATATTTATGATAAGTAAATCTTTTTGCACGGAACAGGAGGAATTATTTTTCGATGGATTTAATGAAGGAGCCAACAATTACGAAGCTGCAAATAACGGCAAAAGGAAGCAATACGGCCTCAGATTAAGAGTGGTTAAACATGGGAGAAAGCAATTAAATACGCCTCGATATATTGTTCTACTGACTTTCTGCGGTATTGCATGATCCAACGCGGATGGGCAAGGGGAATGATGGTTTTAAAAAGACCAAGTTCATCATTCAACTCCTGCAAATGCTCCATATTTTTCCCTTGTCCAAGGCAAAAGCAAGTATCATTATAGCTGCCCATTGTTGCCTGTGCAGTTAACGTTGATCGTATAAAATCCCTTGTAGATTTGATAAGAGCGGTCGTATCGTAGTAATTTGAATTCTTATCATGGTGTATAAATCCTAAAGGACAAACTGCCGTCAGGAAAAATTTGTCATAAAATTTGGCTGTGCCGCCATAGGCCATTATCATTTTATAAATGAATTCCGACGATAGCTCCTTCTTTGCTGGTAACTGGTTTTCAATATGGCAATCATTCCTCAAATGTACGGGATCTGTAAAAGGTATACCGGTCAATCCGCCTCCCAATCGTCCGGGATTAATGCCGAAAACAAAATACCTTTTATTCGAATCATTATAAAATTTGTGGTAAAATAAGTTGACCCATTTAAACGTTTGGGGTTCGTTAAACGGGTTCATAATTGAAAAACCATTCGGGAGCCTAAAATTGGGATCAAGGGAACTGTAAAAATCAATTACTTTTTTTGCAAAAACAGCTTTTTTCATTGTTAATAAATGAATGTTAAGGTTTGAAAAGTTCACAAATCTACTTTTAAATTTATGGCGTGGAGTATATAGAATTAAATTGCATTGTTGTTGGCGCTAATGAATATGTGGATATAGTTATTGCACGGTTGTCAGAATTGGGATATGAGGCATTTGAAGAAACTGATCAAGGAGTGAAAGCTTATGTTCAGCAAAAACTTTTTAAAGAGGACTACCTATCTGAATTTACTGACTTGTTGGAGCAAGGGATCGATTTGCAATTCAGTCACCGGCATGTGCCATGGCAAAACTGGAATGCATTATGGGAGAGTAACTTTGAGCCCGTAATTGTAAGTGATAAGGTATATGTAAGGGCTGAATTTCATGAGCAGCGTAAGTCATTTCCCTATGAAATTGTTATCCAGCCGCGTATGGCTTTTGGTACTGGACACCATGCAACCACTTCCTTGATGATGGAAAGCATGTTGGAATTGAATTGGAAAGGATTAACTGTTTTAGACATGGGTTGCGGAACTGGAATCCTTGCCATTCTTGCCGAAAAATTAGGAGCAAAGCAAATCACTGCAATTGATCATGATGAAATTGCTGTGGAAAATACAGAAGTTAATGCAGTGATTAATCAATGTTTCACTATTTCTGCTATGTGCGGAGATGCTACAAACATAAATGAATTGAGGTTTGACATCGTTCTTGCCAATATCAATCGAAATATTATTCTGAATGATTTAAAGCAATATACCGCTTCACTGAATAATAAAGCGATGATTTTATTAAGTGGCTTTTATGTTGAAGATGCTGTTATGATTAAAGCCCAAGCCCTTGATCTTGGATTGAAACTTTATAGTGAAAAGGAAAAAGATAAATGGTGTTGCCTTGTATTCGAAAAGCTGGCATAATGAGTAATGGTTAAATAAATTCCCGATGAAATCTTTTTTAATATCCCTATTTATTGTTTTGCAGGTGCTGATACTTCCTGCGCAAGCGCCCAAGTCATTTAGTACTAACCCTACCGAATGGTTTAAGGAGATGAAAGATTTTCTTTATGCGACCAATAAAGATCAGACTAAGGAATTAATGGGAAAATTTGAATTGGTTTGGAACGAGGGCAAAGTTTCTGCAGATCAGCAGAAAATTGTGATAGAAATGAGTAATTCAATGCTCAAGAAGAGGTTGAAGGCATTTCCCGATTTTAGCAATTATATTAACGCTGTTATCGGTTTCACCAATTCAGGTCAAAGTGAAGAAGCATTTGTTCAATGGAATCAAAGCCTTGATAAAATGATGACAGGTACTACCAGGCGTTTTAGCGAGTACATTGATGTTTGTGCCGGACTATTTTCTTCGCAAACTTTATATGAATCGGCTTCTACCAAATGGGTTTCCCGTTCTGCAAACTATGTTTTTGAATATGACAGTATGCCACGCATCACCTTTCCCGGAACTGATATAATATGTTATGCGAAAAAAGATAGCAGTATTATATATAATATCAAGGGTGTTTATTATCCGTTACTGAAACGGTTTATTGGCAAAGGGGGTAAGGTGGACTGGGCAAGGGCGGGTTTAAGTACGACAGAAACTTATGCAGAATTGAAAAAGTCCAACATCGATATGACGGGTGCTGATTTTATTTGTGATAGCGTTGTGTTTTATAACAAAAAGCATTTTAAGACGGCCTTAATTGGCAGGTTAACAGAAAAAATTCTTTCCAATGCAACACCTGAAACAGCATCCTATCCTCGGTTTGACAGCTATAATTTGGAGTTATCAATAACAGAACTTATTAAAGATGCTGATTACAATGGTGGATTTTCCATGCATGGGAAACAAATGATTGGAGCTGGATCAAAAGATCAAAAAGCAAAATTGACTTTCAAACGTAAAGGAAAACCATTTTTAGTTGCTTCTGCACGAACTTTTGTGGTAACAGATGAGCGTATTTCTTCTGAGAATGCTTCAATAGCAATTTATTTTGATAAAGATTCAATCAGTCATCCCGGATTGCAACTTAAGTATATTAATAAAGACAGGCAATTGAGTGTTGTGAGAAATACAGAAGTTGGTTTGCAAATGCCATTCTTTGATTCCTATCATCAGGTGGATATAATGGTAGATGGAATTTATTGGAAGATAGATGACCCGTTAATGGAGTTGAAAATGTTGTCAGGTGCCGGTGAAAATAAAATGCTTTTGGAGTCCTCTAAATTATATACTGATTTGCGCTTTGAAAAGATTCAAGGTATGTCGGAGACAAATCCGCTTTTTATGCTCAAGCAATATGCTGAGCGGAATAGTCGTATCATTTTTATTCCTGATTTGGCAAGACAGCTTAAGACAAGTGAAACAAATGCAAGATCATTGATTTTTTATCTTGCAGAGCGTGGTTTTGTCAATCTCGATATAGAAACGGATGAAGCAGTGTTAAATGATAAACTTTATTACTATCTCGCCGCAAGGAGTAACAAAACTGATTATGACAAGCTGGAAATTTCATCCTTGATAGATAAAAAGGCAAATGCTATTCTGAACCTCTTGAATTTCGATCTTGAAATGCAAGGAGTTGCCAGGATCAATCTCAGTGATTCGCAAAATGTTTTTATTGTTCCGATTGATCAACAGGTTAAGTTAAGGAAAAATCGTGATATTCATTTTTCAGGGCGTGTGCATGCGGGCAAAAGTGATTTCTTTGGCTCTGATTTTTCTTTTAATTATGAAAAATATAATTTTGATTTAGCCAAAGTTGATTCTCTGAGGCTGAAGGTTGAAAGCGGAGAGCTGGATGAGTTTGGCAAGCCAAAACTGATTCCTTTGCGTAGTTTGTTACAGGATGTAAGTGGCACTTTGTATATTGACAGTATGGATAATAAATCGGGAAGAAAGAGTTTTTCCAGATATCCTTATTTTGTCAGCAGAAAGGTGGCTTATATATATTATGATAATCCTGTTGTTTTTAACGGCGTTTATAATCGTGATAAGTTTTATTTTCAGATCGATCCATTTACCATTGATAGTCTCGACAATTTTACAGCAAGTAGTTTAGCTTTTGATGGTGATTTTAATTCTGCAGGTATTTTTCCGACATTTAGGGAGAAAGCCATAGTAAGACCTGATTTTTCTTTTGGATTTGAACGAAACACTCCTCCCGAAGGATACGAGGCATATGGCGGCAAAGGCAGGTTCATTGATCACCTCGACTTGAGCTTTAATGGTTTACGTGGTAATGGCAAATTGGAGTTTCTCAGTTCAACGACATTATCAAATGATTTCCTGTTTTTCCCTGACTCAACAAATGCTTCTCCCGCGCAATTTGAATTAAGGAGCGAAGTAGTTGCTGGAGTTTCCTTTCCGCAGGCCTCAGGAAATGATGTATTAATGAATTGGCGACCTTATAAAGATAAAATGTATATATATAAAGTCAATTCAAACCTGTCTCTATATAATAAAAGCGTTTTTTTACATGGAAACCTGGTGCTGGCTAGTAGTGGGTTAGGAGGAAGCGGGAAGGCATATTATACGGAATCGGAACTGCTTTCAAAAGATTTTTATTTTGAAACAAGGGCATATGGCGCCGACACCTCCGATTTCAATTTAAGATCTTCTGATAGTACAATAATGGCAATCTCTACAAAAAATGTGAAATCCCGAATTGATTTTACAAAACGAACAGGTGTTTTTACATCCAATGGAGCAGGGAGTTTTGTAAGCTTTCCACTTAATCAATATATCTGCTTTATTTCAGAATTTCGTTGGTTCATGGATAATAAGGAAGTGGAATTTACAAGCAGTGAAAACACCAAGTTGAATATCTTGGGTTCCGATTTTGTATCTGTCAATCCATTCCAGGATTCATTGCGATGGAATGCCGGGGTAGCGCGCTATAGTTTGATAGATTATTTAATTAAAGCGAAAAAGGTCAAAGAAATATTAGTTGCTGATGCATCCATTCAACCAAATGATACAGCCACTATTGTTATCGGAAAAAATGCATTGATGTATCCACTTACGGATGCAACGGTTGTCGCTAACACCACAACAAAATATCACCGTATGATTGAAAGTATAATAAATGTTTCAGGACGTAAAAGTTATAATGGAAATGGCAAATATGCTTATACTGATCAGGCGGGTATCAAACATTTAATAACCCTGGAAAGAATAGGGGTTGACACTTCATTACAGTCGTATGCAAATGGAATTATTCCGGATTCATTAAACTTTCAACTCAGTACAAATATTCAATATAAAGGAAAAGTTAAGATTGTTGCAAGTAACCCATTATTGAATTTCGATGGCTTTGCCAGGGTAAATCACAATTGTATTGAGGAGTTAAAAGTGGATTGGTTTAGTTTTAATGGTGATATTGATCCCAAGGGTGTGAATATTCCGGTGAATGAACCCCGTAATGAAACCATGCAGAAATTGTCAGTTGCAATTTCTCTTTCTGCTGACAGCAGTGGTTTTTACAGCACTTTTTTTACTCCGAAGAGAAATGGAGGGGACGCAGATTTGATAGCTGCCAATGGCTACCTTGCATACGATGCGAAAAATAATTTATATAAAGTTTCTTCTTTAGAGAAGTTGAACAGCGCCGATATGCCTGGAAATTTAATCATGTTGGACAACAGTAATTGTATGATGAAAGGGGAAGGAAAGCTGGACCTTGGCGTTAACTTCGGACAATTTAAAGCGACGGCAGTTGGAACTGTACTCAACAATTTAAACAATGATTCAACAGAGTTAGATGTAATGTTAGGCCTCGATTTTATGTTTAATGATGAAGCGTTGAAGTCGATTGTGGAAGTTATTGAAGGCTATCCAACGCTGCAACCTACTAACGATGGACGACCAATTTGGATCAGGGGAATGAAAACAATATTAGGCATTGAAGCGGCTGAAAAATTGACAACGGAGTTTAATCTCTATGGGGCTCCTAAAAAAGTTCCTCAGCAATTGCAACAGTCCGTTTTCATGACTGATTTAAAGTTGCATTGGGACAGGGGAGTGCAAGGATTTAGAAACACAGGCCCTATTGGTTTAGGATTCATAGGTAAAAATGCTGTAAGCCGTTTAGTGAAAGGATATGTGGAAATTTTACGCCGACGGAACGGTGATGTGATTAGCTTTTATTTTGAAGCAGATAAAAATAATTGGTGGTATTTTAATTATAGTCGAGGAATAATGCAGGCTATTTCGTCTGATACAAAGTTTAATGATGCCATTCAAGGTATGAAGCCCGACAAACGCGTAGCGGATACAAAAGACAACAAACCACCTTATGAATTCATGCTTTCAACGGATAGGAAAAAAGCAGAGTTTACAAGAAAAATGAAGGGGGAATAACAAATAAGATGTGTGGTATTGCAGGTATTGTAGCTTTTAGCAATGAAGCAAGAGCTTACCTAAATAAAATTGATGCGGCCACTGACTGCCTGGCGAAACGTGGTCCGGATGATAAAGGCATATATATAAATGATGAGATAGCACTTGGGCATCGCCGGTTGAGCATAATTGATACATCGCATGCTGCCTCACAACCAATGACTGACGCCAGCGGACGATATCAAATTGTTTTTAATGGAGAGTTTTTCAATTATCAAATTCATAAAAAAGAATTAGAGAGAAAGGGAGTCCTATTTAGTACCCATAGCGATACAGAAGTGTTGTTGAATTTATATATACAAGAAGGAGCTTCTTGTTTAGAAAAGGTAAATGGTTTTTTTTCACTTGCTATTTATGATGATTTAGAGAAAAATTTATTTATTGCTCGCGACCGGATTGGTGTAAAACCCCTGGTTTATTATTATGACAATGATAAATTGTTTTTTGCCTCTGAAATGAAAGCTTTATTTGCAATGGGATTACCGAAGGAGCTTAATCAGGATGCAATGCATCTTTATTTTCAATTAAATTATTTACCTCCCGATGTATCAATTTTAAAAAATGTGAAGAAACTTAGCCCGGGGGCCTATTTGTTAATTTCGCTGAAGGAAAGAATAATTCCGAAAGAGATTACATATTACAAAATTCCATTTAGCAAACCCGGTGATTTGCAAAAAATCGACTATGATGATGCATGTAAACAGGTTTCAAAATTATTAGATGAATCAGTACAGAGGAGATTGGTCAGTGATGTTCCATTAGGCGCTTTTCTGAGCGGGGGTCTCGATTCATCGGTAATAGTTGCATTGGCTGCTCGACATGTAAAAGGGTTAAGTACTTTTTCTATAGGTTTTAAAGATGCACCTCAATTTGACGAAACGCAATATGCTGAATTAGTTGCGTCGAAGCTTAAAACAAATCATCATTCGTTTAAACTGACTGCAGATGACCTGTTGCAACATTTGTTTAACATGCTTGATTATCTGGATGAGCCATTTGCCGATTCTTCAGCACTCAACGTATATATATTGTGCAAAGAGGCACGCAGCAGAGTAACAGTTGCTTTGTCGGGTGATGGTGCCGATGAACTTTTTGGCGGATATCAAAAGCACCGCGCCGAATGGCTCTTGCAACATCATCGGACAGTCACCTATTTATTAAAGTCAGTTGCTCCATTATTTATGCATTTTAAAGGATCACGTGATGGGAAAATTTCAAATAAATTGCGACAGTTGCAACGGTTTTCCAATGGTGCTGCATTAAATGTCGGTGATCGCTATTGGCAATGGTGCAGCGTTGCCGTCAAAACGGAAACAGATGCACTGATTTTATCACCTACAGGAAGTTCTTACCAAAGCATACGACGCAAGTATATTCAGGAACTTGACACCGATGATATTAACACGGTATTTAAGGCCGATATGCAACTAGTTCTTCCGGGCGACATGTTGGTAAAGGTGGATCTGATGAGTATGGCCAACAGTCTTGAAGTCCGAAATCCGTTTATTGATAAAGAAGTTGTGGATTATGCCTTTCAATTATCTAGTAACCATAAAATTGACAAAGCAGCGCAGAAAAAAGTTGTTAGAGACGCGTTCAGAAGTGTGCTCCCTTCGGAGATATACAACAGATCCAAGAAAGGATTTGAAGTTCCTTTGCTTAGTTGGTTTAATAATGAATTGAAATCACTAATTACAGAAGAACTTTTAAATGACGATTTTATCAAGATGCAGGGATTATTTAATCTGCAAGAAGTGCAACGAATGAAAGCAAAATTGTTTTCATCTCATCCGGGAGAAATGGCCGGTCGCATTTGGGCGTTACTCGTTTTTCAACATTGGTACAAAAAATATTTTGTTTAATTATTTTTCATAAATCTCCGCTTAATAGACGCTCTTATGAACACATCAGTAAATTAAGATACCAATTCCCCTAAAAAACCTTTGCCATATTTATTTGAATATATATATTAGCCACCTTCTCTTATTAAAGTATTTTTACATTTTTTAATTGATCATGCCACGGATATTGCGAATTATTAATCGATTGAATTTAGGTGGACCCACCTATAATGCGGCATACCTGAGCGCATTCTTAACGCCCGGATATGAAACATTATTAGTAGCTGGTATGAAGGATGAGTCTGAAGAAAGTTCTGAATATATCGTTGAGCAACTCGGTTTAAAACCTGTGTATATTTCTGAAATGAAAAGGGAGCTAAATGCCGCCGCCGATTACAAAGCTTATCGGAGCATTCGTAAATTAATTAAAGATTTTAAACCAGACATAGTTCATACGCATGCCGCGAAGCCTGGCACGTTGGGACGGCTTGCTGCTGCCCATGAAAAGGTTCCTGTAATTGTTCATACTTTTCATGGACATGTTTTTCATTCCTATTTCGGAAAAGTGAAAACGCAACTATTTCTTACTGTCGAAAGATATCTTGCAGCGAAATCAACGGCTATAATAGCTATTAGTGAATCACAGAAGGAAGAGTTGGTCAATCAATATAAAATCTGCAATACTGAGAAAATAAAAATAGTACCATTAGGATTTGATCTATTACGTTTTAGGAACCATCAGGAAGAGCAACGGAAAACATTTCGAAATCAATACCATTTGAATGATGATACTGTGGCTATTGGTATTATAGGCCGACTCGTTCCGGTAAAAAATCATCCTTTATTTATAAGATCAATCAAGCAATTACAACAATTGACTACTATTAAGTTCCATGCTTTTATTATTGGTGATGGTGAGGAAAGGATGCAACTAGAGGAATTGTGCCGTCTTGAATCAATCCCATATCAAGGATTAGAAAGCAGCACAGAGAATGCGTTGATTACATTTACTTCATGGATCAAAAATATTGAATGGGCGCTTGCAGGATTGGACCTCATCGTGCTTACTTCATTCAATGAAGGAACTCCGGTAAGTTTAATTGAAGCACAGGCAGCGGGTAAGCCAATTGTAAGTACCAATGTGGGTGGTATTCGGGATGTAGTATTGGAAAATGAGACGGCATTCCTGGTCCCCGACAATGATCAGCAGGCTTTGGTTGAGAAGTTGTTATTGCTAATTAATAATAATGATCTTAGAAGCAGCTTTTCCGTCAAAGGATGGCCTTTTGTAGAGAAGAAGTTTCATTATATGCGACTGGTTGAAGATATGGAACGGCTATACAATCAACTGTTATCGGAAAAGCAAGAAAAGGTGTAGGGCTAACTATAGGGTAAGTCAAAACGTTTTTCCTTTTCAAAATCATATTCGCAACAAGTTAAATAGTAGCCCCATGATTTTTTCAGCTAGGAGCGGTCTATTCGGAAAAAATCATGTAGGTTTGTTCTGTCCATAAAAAACAATTATTTGGTTATGAAGCAATTATCTTGGGTCTTTGTCATTATGATACTGATTTCGTCCTGCAATATCAATTCTGATGTGATGTTCAGAACCCCAAAGGATTATCCCTATTCGGTTGATCAAACTATTGGAAATGTAGAGTATCGTATTGGGCCAAATGATATTATTGGTTTTAGCGTTTACTCAAATGACGGTCAAAAACTGGTTGATCTCACTACTGTATCAAGTTCTTTGACCTCTACAACTGGCGGAGGGAGCTCTCAATCAAATACAAGGGTATTTATCTCATTTAGTGTTGAACCGGATGGCTTTATTAAACTTCCAATAATTGGTAAGGTTAAAGTTAAAGACATGACAGTTCGAGAAGCAGAAAAAATGTTGGAACAACAATACAGTACCTTTTATATCAAACCTTTTGTGACCATTCAGGTGTTAAACAGAAGGGTAATGGTTTTTCCGGGTGCAGGTGGAGCGGGCAGGGTTATTAATATCCAAAACGAAAACACTACCCTAATTGAAGCGCTGGCCCTGGCCGGTGGAGTTTCCTCAACAGGTAAAGCGAAAAAGATTAAACTAATACGCGGCGACACACATAATCCACAAGTAATGCTCATTAATCTTGGAACAATAGAAGGGATGAAACAAAGCAATATGATGTTACAAGCCAATGATATCATTTATGTGGAACCTACACCAAGGATTTCGCAGAAGGTGCTTGGCGAGATTGCACCTATTGCGGGCATTCTTACTAGTTTACTTCTCATTTATAACATTCTTGTTGGCGGTACAGTAACAAAAAATTAATTAATTACAGATGCCTCGTAAGCAGGTTTCCCCTATAAATGAAGATTTTGATTTAAAGCTATTTATCACCATAGCACGTAAAAATGCATGGTGGTTTTTAACTTTTATGTTTCTATCAACCCTTGTGGCGGTGCTCGTACTTCGTTATACTGCTCCTCTTTTTGAGGCGTACAGTATAATTAAACTTTCCGTTGACAGTAAAGCTGGGAATGTGTTGGATGATTTAAGTAATTCAAATGAAATGAATTATGATAACAACAAGATCGCAGGTGATATTGAATTGATAAAATCAAAGATAATTGTTGATAGGGCTTTAAGTAGATTACCCATAAGCGTAGGGTATTTTTCCAAAGGGGCTGTGCTGAATTACGAATTGTATAAGCAAACACCTTTTATAGTGGAGTATCAAATTAAAGATTCCAGTGTTCTTGAAAGTCGCTTTAATATAGATTTTAACGATCAGAAAACCCTCACTTTGAATTATCCAATTAATGATCATGAAAGAAACACTGCTACTTTTCAAGTCAATCAGTGGTTTTCTACTCCACGTGTGGATATGCGCATTGGGATTATTGATTTTAAACAGATTAAGTCGCATCAGGTTGAACTGAAGAAAGATGCATACTTTTTTATCTTAAATAATAAAGCAGTTGTATCCGAACAGGTTGTAAATAGCCTTATTGTAGCACCTTTAAACTTAGATGCAAAAACAATACAAATTAAAATAAGGGATGAAAACAATTACAAAGCGGCTGACATTATTCAGGCGGTCTCTTTAGAATTTATTAAATATGATGTTGAAAAAAGTTCTGAAGCAACCAGTAAAATTCTTGAATTTATTGACAAAACAATTGGTTCTATTGAAGTTGATTTAAGCAACAGCGAATCTTCTTTGGAACAATTTAAACTAAGCAATAAAATCATTTCGCCGGAGCTCGCTGTGAACGATGTTATGGAAAGGATGAAGGCGTTGCAAGTGGAACTGGAGCAGGTAAATTATCAACTTGATTTGTATAAACAGATCAGGTTTGATATTGACCAAAAAGCTGACCTAATGGAATTTATTTTAACAATAAGTGGTAATACCCAGGGGAATGAAGTTTTGCCACATCTTGAAAGACTTAGGCAGATGATGGAAGAAAGAGATGTGATCAGGACGCAGAGCACAGCTAACAGTGATATATATAAAATTATCGATCAGAAAATTGTCAATCAAAAAGAATTGCTTAAGCATATTATAACAAATGAGGAAGCCCGTTTGGTGACTAGGCAGCGGATATTAAAGATACAAACGAAGAGCTATGAGGGGAAGTTCAACAGAATTCCTGAACAACAGGCAACTTATGGCAGGTTACAACGATTTTTTAATATTAATGAAAAATTTTACTCATTATTACTGGAGAAGAAGGCACAGTTTTCTATTACCAAGGCAGGTTATGTACCACAACATATTATTCTTCAAGAAGCAAGATATAATTCTTCTCCGGTATCTCCCAATCGTTCTCTTATTATCAGTGCTTGTTTTATGGTTGGTTTTTTAGCAAGTTTTATCCTGATATTAACACGTTACTTATTATATAATGAAATCAATGCATTGGAGGAAGTGGGAATTTATACAGATGCGGCAATGTTGGGAATTATTCCAAAATATAAACGGGAGATTCCGGTTTCTCAATTACTTGTAGACAAAAATCCAAAATCAGTTATTTCAGAAGCTTTTCGTTCCATTCGTACCAATATGCAATTTATCTCCCTTGAAGAAGGGGCAAAAGTGATGGCAGTTACCTCCACTATTTCCGGTGAAGGAAAGACGTTCATTGCCATAAACCTTGCAGGAGTCATTGCTTTTTCAGGAAAGAGAGTTGTAATTCTCGATCTCGATATGCGGAAACCAAAAATTCACATCGGGTTTAATGTGGAGAATAATCATGGAATGAGTACGATTTTAATTGGAAGAGACAAAGTAGAAGACTGTATTATGCACAGCACGCTGCCAAATCTGGATTTCATCACCGCTGGGCCTATCCCTCCAAATCCAGCCGAGTTGATCATTAATCCACGAATGGATCAGTTAATTGAATCCCTTAAGACTAAATATGATATTATCATTTGTGATACACCTCCGGTAGGAATTGTTATCGATGGAATTCCTGTCATTCAAAGGGCCGATTACCCCTTATATATATTAAGGGCCAATTATTCTCGTAAAATGTTTATTGTTCAGATAAATAAACTGATGAATGATAATAAGATAAAAAACATTTCTGTAATTTTAAATGGTGTGGAAATGTCGCGGGTAAAGTATGGTTATGGTTATGGGTACAGCTATGGATATGGATATGGATATGGATATAGTTATGGTTATGGTTACTATGAAGACGACGATAAACCGGCAAACTTGTTTACAAGAATGAGAGACTTCTTTGGAAAGAAAGCATAAATGATGGAATTGATCCGATTTGACATAGAAGGTCCGGTATTGATCAAGCCGCGTGTTTTTGAAGATGAGAGAGGTTATTTTTACGAAACCTTCAATGCTGGAGCATTCCAAAAAGAAGGGCTTGAAATTGGTTTTGTTCAGGATAACCAGTCATTGTCAAAAACAGGTACCTTGAGGGGCCTGCATTTTCAAAATCCTCCATTTGCTCAGGGTAAATTGATCAGGGTGGTGAGTGGTAGTGTTTTTGATGTAATAATTGATATCAGGCCTAATTCTCCAACTTTTGGACAGTCATTAAAAATGGAAATTAATGGGAAAAATAAATTTATGTTATGGATTCCTCCTGGTTTTGCCCATGGCTTCTTAACTTTGGAAGATAATACCGTGTTTCTATATAAATGTACCCAACTGTATAACAAGCAAGCGGAGAGTGGTATAATTTGGAATGATAAGGACTTATCAATTGAATGGCCGTTAGAAACCCCAATCGTATCGGAAAAAGACTTGCAACTGACCACGCTTAAAAATTGTGAGAATAGGTTTTAGCAAACAGTAACAATGAAAGAATTTATCAAAGATCATTTTGAAGTTATATATATAGTCTTTTTTATTGCTGCCATTACTTTTTCTATATTAATTAATGGGTTATTCTTACGGTTTTTCCATACGCTGGGAATTCGAAATAATACTGACGGCACTGTTATACGATGGGGAGCATTGTCCAAGCCATCGGTAGGAGGAATTACATTTTACATTGTTTTTCTGTTAAGCATTGCAAGTTATACTGTATTGTTTAACCCAACAGAAGGGCTCTATCATTATGCCTTTGTGGGTTTGTTATTGTCTTGTGCATCAGGATTTCTTATCGGATTGGCAGATGATGCATACGACACCAAACCTTTTCTGAAATTCGGGATACAATTACTTTGCGGTATAATTTTAATTGCATCAGGTATTGTGATAAACATTAGCTCGTCCTGGATGTTAAATGATTTTCTTACACTTTTTTGGGTAGTTGGAATTATGAATTCTGTGAACATGCTCGATAACATGGATGGCATTACTACTATAGTGGCTTCGGGCATAATAGTAAATACTATTGTTAAAATATTGCTGCATCATGATCTTGGCAATATTCATTTCCTGGCATTGCTTGGTGTATTGGCTTCTTTAATTGCCTTTTTATGGTATAATTGGCATCCATCAAAAATGTATATGGGGGATACAGGCTCTCAATTTCTTGGTGTTTTTCTGGCAGCTATGGGAGTGATCTATTTTTGGAATGATCCGTACAGCATTTCCAATTCCCCTGCGACAGGCAAATTAGTTACTTCGGCGGTCATGACTTTTATTTTACCTATTCTAGATACTACTGTAGTTGTTTTTAACAGACTTTCAAAAGGAAAATCACCTTTTGTGGGAGGGAAAGACCATACAACACATAGTCTTGCATACTTGGGTTTGAGCGACAGGCAAGTTGCATTAGTTTTTGTTGCATTGGCAATTTGCTCTTTTTCACTTAATTTAATGATTGAAAATTTTTTATCAGTGGCTTGGCAGCATAGATATACCTTATTCTTTGCACTTTATTTCTTCGGCATGCTCGCTTTTTTCTTTTACACCACACGAAAAAAACAAATAAGTATAGCTGACGATACAAGGATAGGAGAAAAGGATGGGACAGAGAAGGCTTATTAGTCGCAGATACGATCTGTTTTATTAGTGTGTTTATTTAAAAAAATTAGGAATAAATTATTTTAACAGGCCCCCCCAAACGTAAGCCTTTTAAAGGGCTTCTTTAGGTAATAGGGAAAGGCGGCATAATAATTCTTTATTTATATCTATATGTAATACAAAAGCCCTACAAATTTCTTTGCAAGGCTTTGATTATCAGGGTGGAGAATATCGGAGTCGAACCGACGACCTCTTGCATGCCATGCAAGCCTAAAATCTCCTACAATGCCCTATTTAAAGCCCTTTAAACAGTATGTATTTTTATTTGTGACCCAAACGTGACCCAAATTTTATTTTATCAAATTTAATGAAATTTTACAAAAAGTGTTAACGATTTTGTTAACTGTTCAATTCAATTACATTTCTTAATGCGTGCCTAACAAATTTGCCAGACTTGCTTCGTTGGCTATTAGAGACTTC
>JANOXC010000161.1:0-38572 GCA_031418215.1 Bacteroidota bacterium | reverse complement strand
GCGGAAGCTCAAGGTGCAATTAATGAGAAATATCTCCGATTTAATGAACATGATCGACTTTTAGAAAAACAAGGAAAAAAAATATTTATTTGGGATAAAAATTTAATTTTTTTCCCAAGAAGGATCAAAGGCAAATTGCATTTTCTGCATCGCATAAGGCCGGATATTCAAATTGTTTCAATAGATAAGTTGGATGAACTTACAACTGATTTTTGGCAAAATTATTTTCTTAAGTTGAATGAGTCTATTGTTCTATCTCCCAAACACGATCATGAGGTAAGTTATATAGGAGGGGGTTGTCCACCGATTGAGACTGATAAAGGATGGCTTCTAATATATCACGGCGTACACGATACCATTGCAGGCTATGTTTATTCAGCATGCGCAGCATTATTGGATCTTAACAATCCGGTAAAGGAGATTGCAAGACTTCCATATGCCTTGTTCAAGCCCGAACATAAATGGGAATTAAAGGGCGAAGTGAATAATGTTTGTTTTCCTACAGGTTGTGTCCAGATTGAAGACACATTATATATTTATTACGGTGCAGCTGATGAGCAAATTGCCTGTGCCTCTGTTAGCATTACGGAATTATTAAATGAATTATTATTAAATATGAAAAAATGAGAAAAGATATTATTTATAAGCTGATCAATAATCATTCTCTGCCCGGCTATCAAAGGAAGATAGTAAGGACATCAATACAATCAATTGAAATTACTCCGAAACCGACTGAAATATTATTTATTACTTCTTATCCACCAAGAGAATGTGGTATTGCCACTTATTCTCAGGATTTAATCAGGTCTTTAAATGTAAAATTCGACAAATCATTTAAAATAAGAATTTGCCCTTTAGAATCCAAGACTGAACGTCATATATATACTGATGAGATCAAGTATGTATTAAATACCGATTTCCCAGAATCATTTTCATGGTTATCTAAGTCGATTAACAAAAATGTTGATATCGGAATGGTAATGATACAGCATGAATTTGGTTTTTTTAATGAAACGAAAGTGGAATTTATCAAGTTTCTAAAGGAAATAAGGAGGCCGTTGATTTTGGTTTTTCACACCGTGTTGCCCAGACCAAATGAATTGCTCAAGAGCGAGGTACAACAAATGGCAGGAAATGTAGCTACTTTGATTGTAATGACAAAGTCATCAGCGAATATATTAATTGAAGATTACGACATTCCAGCTACAAAAATTTCAATTATACCTCACGGTACACATCTTGTACAGCACGTAAATAAGGAAATTCTTAAGGAGAAGTATCAATTTTCGGGAAGGAAGATACTTTCCACCTTTGGTTTACTTAGTTCGGGAAAGAGCATAGAAACCACTTTGCTTGCGTTACCGGAAATAATCAAACAAAATCCCGATGTGTTGTTTTTAATAATCGGGAGGACGCATCCATCAGTTGTTAAGCATGAAGCGGAAAAGTACCGCAACAAGTTGGAAGCAAAAGTCGAAGAATTGGGAATTCAGCACTTTGTGAAATTCATCAATTATTTTTTGCCGCTACCAGTTTTACTGGAATATTTACAGTTAACAGATATTTATTTATTTACATCTAATGATCCCAACCAGGCCGTTAGTGGCACCTTCTCCTATGCAATCAGTTGCGGATGTCCCATTATTTCAACACCAATACCGCATGCAAAAGAAGTTTTACAGGGGGATGCAGGTATTATCATTGATTTTGAGGAGCCGGGACAATTGGGGCCAGCCGTAACCAAGTTATTAAATGATGATAAGCTGAGAAAAGAGATTAGTTCTAACGGTTTGCACAGGATGGCCTCCACAGCATGGGAAAATGCAGCAATTGCACATGCGATATTGTTCGAAAATATTAGTGATACAAAAATCACTTTAAATTATAATCTGCCTGAACTGAATTTTGATCATCTTAAAAAAATGACCACACCATTTGGCATGATACAATTTAGCGAGTTAAACACCCCTGACATACAATCGGGTTATACGCTTGATGATAATGCCAGGGCATTGATTGCTATTTGCCAGCATTATGAATTGACGTCTGATAAATGTGATTTATATTTTATCGATTTATATTTTAAGTTCATTAAATACTGTCAGCAGCAGGAGGGTTATTTCCTGAATTATGTAGATAAGGATAAAAAATTTACGGCCCAAAATAATCAAACCAATCTTGCCGATGCCAATGGAAGAGCGATCTGGGCTTTGGGTTATTTGATTTCCTTTGAAGCAATTTTACCTAAAGAGCTGATTCAAGAAGCTGAAATGGTGTTTGAAAATTCCATGTCAAGTCTGAATAATATGCATTCAACACGTGCTTTGGCTTTTGCAATTAAAGGATTGTATTATCGGAATAGTGTAAATCAAACTCCAAAATACATTACTTTGATAAAGGTATTGGCTGACCGGTTGGTGCAAATGTACAGACATGAAGCGGATGATGAATGGCAATGGTTTGAAAGTTATCTGACTTACGCGAATAGCATTTTGCCGGAGGCATTGTTATGTGCATGGTTTGCAACCGGCGAATCAGTTTATAAGGAAATTGCATTATCATCATTGAAATTTCTACTTTCTAAGACATTTATAAATGATGGTTTCAAAGTGATTTCCAATAAAAGTTGGATGCGCAAAAATGAAAAAGTATTCTCTGAAATGTTGGGCGGCCAACAGCCTATTGATGTATCTTATACCATTATGGCTTTGGCTAAATTCTATCATGAATTCAAGGATGATGAATATATGCAGAAGCTAAAGACAGCATTCAACTGGTTCTTAGGAAATAATCACCTTCACCAGGTTATCTATAATCCTTGTACAGGAGGCTGTTACGATGGTTTGGAAGAGAGTTATGTGAATCTAAATCAGGGAGCTGAATCAACTGTTAGTTATTTAATGGCAAGGTTGACTATGGAAAAAACAATCAACAGTTTAGTGAAAAGCAAAGGCAAAATGGTATATGCAGAATTATATTGATTCCTTTCAATTAAGTTATCAGTGAATGTTGTAACATTAAATTAAATTGTTGTAATATTTATATAATTTGATGAATGCATCTTAGCAATGTTAAATGTTGATTTGGATTTTATCAATTGTGAAATTCTTTAATAAAATGAAAAAATTGTTTCTCTTACTTTTGCTTATTGGATTTATTTGGATAGCGCCACAGCGACTTTCAGCTCAAGTAGCGGTAAGCTTTCAGATTTTTTATGATGATTTAAGTCCCTATGGCACTTGGGTGGATAATCCAAACTATGGATATGTTTGGATGCCCAATGTTGATGCCGGATTTTCACCTTATAGAACAAATGGTCATTGGGTTTATACTGAAGTAGGTTGGACCTGGTTTTCAGATTATCCCTGGGGCTGGGCTCCGTTTCACTATGGACGCTGGTATTCGGATCCTGTTTATGGACCTATGTGGGTACCGGGAAATGAATGGGGCCCTGGTTGGGTAACCTGGAGAAGAAATGAAGGTTATTACGGTTGGGCACCAATTGAGCCGGGCATTAGCATAAGTGTTGCTTACAGCAGTGGATATTATGCTTCGAATGATCATTGGGTTTTTGTTAGAGAACGGGATTTTGGTCGATCAAATATGAATAACTATTATGTTAACTCTTCCAACAATGTTACCATCATCCATAATTCAACTGTAATCAATAATATTCATAATGATCATGGAAGCAATGTGCAGTATAATGAAGGGCCGGGAAGAAAGGATATTGAAAAACTAACAGGAAGGCCGGTCAATCAGGTTCAACTAAAAGAAAGTAATAAGCCCGGACAAAGTCTTAATAACAACCAGTTACAGATGTATCGTCCGCGAGTAGAAAAAAATAATTCTGGGCAAAAAGCTGCTCCAACAAAAGTGGTACATGAAAGTGATTTAAAACCTGCATCGGAAAGAAAAAATACATTGCAACCTCAAAATGAAAATCAACAGAACAAATCAAGACAAATGCAAAAGGAACATATAGAAAAACCTTCTAAGTCCAATCCAGAACAGTATCAGCAAAAAAATAAACCTGTGAAACAATCTGAACAACTTCAAAACAAGAAGCAACCTGAAAATGAAAATCCTCAGAAAAATCAACAACAGGAGCAACCTGTTAATAAGAAGACAGAACAGAATCAAGATAATAATCAGCCTCACAATAACAGTCCTTCACAAAAACAAAAGAATGAACAAATAAAGGAAAATCATTCGAAACCACCTCAGATTAATCAAATGGACAAGAAACAATCAACATCACCTGTTAAACAACAGCCAAAAGAAACTATACAGAACAAGAATTCAGGCAATACACATCCTCCAAAATCAAAACAGCAAGATCACAATTCAAATCAACAGCCACAGGATAAACAGGAGAAAAAGTGATCAGGCATTATTCTCATCCTAAATTATAATTTGTAAATAACGAATAACAATTTTTCTTTGATCATTATTCATTGACATTACAGGATATATAAAAAAAAAATGGCAAACGATAATAATAAATTTACTAATCATGATGGCAGGCAACAGCTGGCTGAAGAATCAGAAATTGAAAAGGAAAAGGTTCATATTATTGTTGCAATTATTGAATATTTGCCCAATGCTGTGGTAAGCAAGACCATAATCAAGAAAACAACAGGTAATGTTACTGCAAGTTCATTTGATGCGGGTGAGGAATTAGCGGAGAAAACATCACCATTCGATACCTATATACAGATTATTGACGGTAGTGCGCAGTTGATAATGAAAGATGTCACTTACCAGCTTAATTTAGGTGATGGAATTGTGATTCCTGCTCATGCCCGACATAATTTAAATGCCAATGAAAAGTTTAAAATGATTTCCACGGTAATTAAAAGCGGATATGAAGATTAATAAACAGATAATATTAAATTGTTAAAATAAAAATCCCGACTTTGGAAAAGCGTCGGGATTTTTTTGGAATAATATTCTGAATGAAAAAAGTAGAAGTTTTTACTTCTGATTAGGATTTTAATAGCGGCAACTATGTTAACTCTTAATGAACCTTA
Organism: Bacteroidota bacterium; assembly: GCA_031418215.1. Lineage (GTDB taxonomy): Bacteria > Bacteroidota > Bacteroidia > AKYH767-A > OLB10 > JANOXC01. The sequence goes on along the minus strand of JANOXC010000161.1, from coordinate 33,539 downwards.
ACGAAACATTTCTGCCTGAGGAATCATTCAATCTCATGAAATAAATACCGGGATGCAAATGGGAAACATTGATTTGATCAAGCCAGTTAGTTGCTTTCATTACTAATTGCCCACAAGAATTATAAATGCTTATTTCATGGTTCCCTTGAAAATTTTCTGCAATGTTCAAATGCAGTACATCCGTTACAGGATTTGGATAAACATTTGCTGACAGGCTGTTTTCATGTTCAGCGATTCCTGAAATAGTGGCTTTGTAAAAATTTACATCATGCAAACCTGTATTGTCATACAAGGCATGGGCATAAGGCAACAAAGATTGATTGGTGTACCAGTAAAAAGAGGAATCTAATGATGTTTGTGGAAAATTAGGTGCAATGATCCATTGATTAAGCGTTATAGCGCCTTTCATCCATAAAGTATCAATACTGCTGTTAATAGATCTTTCAAGCATGGCAGGCAATGTCCCTGACGGCAATATCATATTACCGGCAGCAATAACATCGCGCTGACCGGTAATAGTGCTTTTATAATGGACAGAATCCACTGAAGGCTGTCCGATAGCGGCACCGGTTGTAAATATTTGAACCACGCTTGTTCCATTTCCTGAACTACCGAAAGTATAAGGGAAAGCCATTGCAACGAGGGGGGGATTAGCGACTACAGCCATATAATTTCCTGACCCGCTTAGATCGGAGACGGATCCGAGAAAATTAATTCCGCTGCTATTGATTTGCATCATTGTGTAGGAGGTGCCTGTTCCATCTTCATAAGTACAATGAGTGGCAGATGGGAAAGCTGAACCTAATGGAATAGCGGAAGGGCTTATCACATAGGTAGTGTCCTCAGCTCCGGGCCAGGCAGTAATACTTGCAAAGTCCCAGGTATTGTTGGTTCCGCTTTTACCAAATATAAACGGTGGATTAGGTACGTTTGCATCATTGTAAATAATGGTGGTGTTAACCGGTGGTGCCATAGAGGCATTCAGGCTGACTTGAGAATGGGCAAAGACAGGTATGCCCAATAACATTGTTGTGAGTAATTTTATCTTCATGTTTTTTTTGATTTAATGGCTAAATTAATGAATGGATTGGTTTTTTGAAATGATTGTTAGTTACTTTGTTTTATCCAGTATTAACAGTAAGATGTTAAAGAAACCTCTAGTTTAAATATTGATATTCAATGTTTTTAATCAGATTGTAAAAACCGGGTGTTGCTTAACTTTTTTTTCAGATTGGAATCTGGAATATTTATTTCCGGATCAAATCTGAGGTCTGATTTGCCTATCTGAAATCATCTAATTCATTGATAAAAATCATAAAAAATAAGTCTTGTTTGCTAGTACCTTTAGATTGAAATGGAAGGTGGTATTCTACATTAAAATAATATCAATATGAACTACGCAAAACTTAACCTTAAAATGGGTCTTTGGGCAATAATAATGCTCTTCTGGCAAGTTGAATTGTTTGCAAATCCCAATAGTTTCCTGATTCACAGTTAATCGTATCAGCCTACTTGCCATAGCTCCTGCAATGGCATTATAAACCTTAGCATTACGGGAGGAAGTGGGCATTATATGTACTTGTGGAGCAATGGGGCAACCTGTAAAAGTATTTCTAACTTATGTGAAGGAAGCTTTACAGTTACAGTTACTGATGTTAATACGCAACAACAGAAAACTAAAACGATCAAACTAAATAAAACAAAAGTATATGCGATAACTATATTGACGAAAGTAAGTTGTTATGGTCAGTGTGACGGGGTAATCTCAATTATTGGAAAAGGAGGCAACGGCGGGCCCTATTCGTACCTCTGGAGTAATGGGGATATTACAAATACTATTTTGGGAATATGTGCCAACATCAACTATACTTTTACAATCACTGATAAAGCCGGTTGTACATTTGTCTGCAATAAAAAAGTATCACAACAGCCAATTTTAAAAAGTTCCATTACAACCACAAAAAATCCGGCATGTGATTCCAATTGCGGCGGCACGGCAACTGCTCAACCAACAGGAGGAACACCTCCTTACAATTACTTATGGTCAAATGGTGAGGGTAAGCAGATGGTTGAAAATTTGTGCAACGGAACATATACTGTAACAATAACCGATCAAAATGGATGTAGTGTAATGAAGACAGCTTTGATTACCGGCACCGGCGGAACCACTTTTACCTTACCAGGAAACAATACTGTGGAAATGGAATTCAATTACAACTGTCCGCCCGACAACTGTCATGGTTATATTAATGTTGTGCCTTCACCCGGTGTTCAGAGTGATTATACTTATTTGTGGAGTAATGGTGAAACAACTGCTGCTATTGATGATCTCTGCTCAGGTAATTATGATGTAACTGTTTGGAATGCTTCCGGCTGTTCACAAATGGAAAGTTATTTGATAGAAGATCATCCTAACACCATTTACGGTGGATGTTCTGTTACTAATAATGAAAGTTTCCCCGGTGCTGCAGATGGAGCGTTGGAACTATATATATATGGTTGGGTAGATAATATCCTTTGGTCAAATGGTCAAACAGGAACAACAGCAACCGGATTAACAGCAGGTTTATATACCGTTACAATGACTAATGATAATGGATGCAGTAACGTATCAACCTGTGAAATTATTACAGAGACTATTTGTGATGGCAATTTTACATTGGAACCTTATGTTGAAATGACTGATTGTGGTTGCCGCGGTTCAGTTACGCTTTATCCTCAAGCTGATTTACCTTCTACCTTTACCTATCTGTGGAGTACAGGTGAAACAACAAGTGCCGTTCACAATTTGTGTGGTTGCGGAAATAACTGGGATGAATGCCCGGAAGCTTATTATACTGTAACAGTATGGCAAAACGGAGGATGTGAAGTAACCGAGACATATTTTATAGAAAATCATGGCTCCTTTGTTTCTGTCTATTGTGAAATAGTAAGCAATGAAAGTGCCCCTGGAGCAAGTGACGGTGAAATTAATGTTCAAATTTATCATGGATGGTCACCCTTTGAATTTGTTTGGACTAATGCCCAAAATGACACTATTGCTTCCGGATCTGGTGGTGGCATCAGTGGATTAACTGCCGGAACATATACCGTAACAGCAGCAAGCGCACAGGGTTGCAATGCATCTTGCAGTGCAACAATAGTTACAGAATCAACCAGGAAGTCACAAACTGTTGGCAATACTGAAAATAAACAAATTTCCGTTTATCCAAATCCATTTAAGGATATATTGAATATTGATGTAGTTACTGATGAAGATTTAAAAATTACCATTAAGGAAATCAATGGCCGTGAAATCGGTGTTTATGCTAATATTAATAGATCATTTGTTTTAGATACACCATTGAAAAGCGGAGTTTATCTCTTTATTGTTGAAAATAAATCAGGAACCTACAGGAATACAATGAAGGTTGTAAGAACAGAGTAGTTTAGTGTTATTTGCTGATCGCCATGGTGAAAGCCATGGCGAATTATTTTTTGATGAATAGTGAATCTGTAGTTTTACTTATTTTCAATCTCAATAATTTCCTTCACCACCATAACAGAATATTCATTGGGGATAATTTTATCACCGTGCAGTTCTGCATATACTTTGGTGAATTCAGCACCAAAATAAAGTATGATTGCAGAGTAATACACCCAGGCCAGAATCAGTATAATAGATCCGGCCGCACCATAAAGAGTTGCAATAGTTGAACTTCCAAGATATGCTCCAATAGCGAATTTGCCAATCATAAAAAGTAAAGAAGTAAACGATGCACCGATTATGCAATCCACGCTTGCAATTTTACCGTCGGGCAGTGTTCTGAAGATAAAGAAAAACAATAAAGTGATAATGATAAAAACAATGAGAAGGTTAAGAACATAAAATAGATAAATGGTGTCCTTTGGAAAGTAGATGGCAAGGCGTGCATTAAGTACATCCATTAATGAATTGACTATTAATCCAACCAATAGCAAGAATCCAACAGAACCTATCATGGAGAATGACATCAACCGGTTTTTAAGAAATTTGACGAGACCCCGTTTTGGCTTTGCCTTAATACCCCAGATATGATTGATGGAATCCTGTATTTCGGAAAAAACACCGGATGCTCCAATTAATAGTATCACTAAACTTACTATAGTTGCAAAGGTGTTTCTGTCTGAAAGTTTCACATTTTTAATGGTCTCTTGTATTTGCATTGCTGCATCATTTCCTACAAGACCATTTATTTGACCAAAAATTTTTCCTTCAACTGCATCAGCACCAAAAAAGAAACCACAAACGTTGATAATAATGATTAGGAGGGGAGGCAAGGAAAAAATAGTGTAGTAGGATAATGCCGCGCTTAACTTAAGCGCATTATCAGTTAAAAATTCATCAAACGTTTTACTTAGCAAATTAATTATTTTCTTCATCATAGCTTAAATGTAAAGTTAATTTTAATGAATATTACAACCATAAATGTTACTAATGTTCATTGAAATATAACAGTTGTTGGTTTCCCTATCACAAAATCCCGAAAGCCAAAATCTCTGGTGGAGCTGGAATTTATTTTAGTAATATTACTACCCTGGCCGGGGATAATGGGATAAAATGCAATGGAAAAACGCAGGAAATTAAAAACAAGGTAATCATTTTTAATTAGTAGCCCTAATTCAAACCTTGAATATATTCGACTATTATGAAACCCTGATGCTTCAGTTCCTAAAACTTCAAATGATGATACCAGGTAAGGCCCGAAGCGAAATCCTATTACATTCCAAGGCGCATACGACTGGGTTTGCAATGTTAAAGCAATTTTTTTGGTGCCTGTTAATGTTGAACCGTTAAAACCCCGAATCCCATTCTCATCATTCAATGTGATATTTTCAAGGTCGAACCGGTTAATTCCAATAGTTAATTGTGGCTTCGCAAATTGCCTGAATTTCCATTTCCCAATTTCAAATAAATCTGAAAAGTAATTTAAGGTTAAAGCAAAAACACCTTGCTCTGAATGATTTCTGCGAAAGAAGGAACCATATTCGATATTACTGCTTAAGTATCCCCAATCGTTATATCCACCAAAAGCTATTCGTAAACCTGCATAAACACGACCTGTATTTGATTTTATCTGGTAACCTCCTGTTAAACTGTACACGAAACCGGTAGGTACATCCTCTGGAATTCCATAATTGAAAAGGTATTTATCCTGAAAATATTTTCTTTTGGAAATGCCAATGCTCGTTAAGTAAAATAATTCGGTAGGATCAAAAATTATCGTATCATTTTCTGGTAATGGGTTTTCGAGATAATGGATTCTTACTAATCTTTCTGTTAGTGTCATACTCGTTGTTCTGTCATCAATCGAGTTTCCTTTCCCAACATGCCATGATTTACCTGCCCAGTAATCCTGTGTATTTAATTTATTTATCCTATCAATAAAGACAGTATCAATAGATAATATTGAATCCTTATCATAATGTTGCGCAAAATAAACACCACCTGCATATTTTGTTAGAGGTGAATAAAAGGGTCTGTCTATTGCCAGACTTTTTGTATAGGCTTTATATTCATTAATCGAATAGGCCGCCGTTGTATTAATAAAAGTGTTGCGAATGTTTGGAATATAATACTTCGTTTGGTAAGCATAATCACCGGTTAAATGATACCAGGTTAATTCATTGCCAAATTCATGTCCAAAGCCTAAAAAATTCCTGTCAATAAGATTGACTTTGGCTTTTGTTGTAGATGCGGCAACCCTTGGGATTATAGTCCATTTATCCAATTCCCTGATATAGATATCCACTGAATCGTTTTTCTTTGATGTGCCGTTAACAGAAAATGTAACGTCTTGCACATATTGCTGACTTCTGATCAAACGCTCCGATTCCTTGTAAAGTAAAGAATCAAATGGTTGGTTTTGATGGATCAACATTAAATTTCTTATGGTGATACGTTGTGATTTAATGTGTAATTTATTGCCTATTCTCCCAACAAAATTGTGTGGAGTTCTTGTAGTATCTGTGATTGACTTTCCAAATGGATCAAGCGTTTCTATATGAATATATCTGATGATTTTACCTTGGTAAGCACTTATTGGTTTTTGTTGTGCTTTTTTGCTTTTTTTTATTTTAACTGCCTTTGCTATGGGTGCCTTTGCAATTGGTCTGAAAAATAATTTATAAATAAATTTATTGAATTTACTTCGTTTCGAATACTTCTCTATATCAGAATATAATTTAACAGAGTCCACCGGTGTTTGGACCTGCGAATAAACAGGGTTTTCTAAAAATAATAAAAATAGGAGTAATAATTTGATTGTGCATCGCATTTTGATCTTCCATTTTTATAAATGAGTTACTCGCATTTATAATTGTAGATTGGAAATAAATTTAGCTAATTCCGTATTATATGCTTCGGATTTTTCAAGATTTGATAAATGGGCAGCATTCTCAATTATACATAGAGTTGAGTTAGTAATAGAATCCTTTAACAGTTTTGCCTGAAGAGGTGGTGTGATCTTATCCTCTTTACCACAAATAATTAGCGTCGGAATAGTGATTTTCTTCAATGATGAGCATGTCTCCTCCCGATTGGCAATGGCATTTAAGGTTGACGTTAGAGAATCAACAGCGGTTGCAAGAATAATACTTCTTGTTTTATCAACTATTTTTAAATTCTTGTTTAAAGTATCTTCGATAAATACATTTTTCAGAAAGGACTCTGTAAATTCTTTTATCCCTCCTGATGAAATTGATGAAATAGATTGTTGTCGCTTTTCTATTGTTTCATTTGAATCGGCAATGCATTGTGTGTCAGATAATATTATTGCTGCGAATTTATCAGGAAACCTGTTTACCGCATTTAGTAAAATATAACCACCCATCGATAATCCACATACAATGGCTGTATTTAATTCCAATTGCTCCATGAAATCAATGAGGTCGTCGGCAAAATTAGCAATACTAATTTCTTTGGTTCCGCAGGTAGATCTTCCAAAACCACGGATATCATAGGTTATAACACGATTATATTTGTTTAGAAATTCAAATTGAGGTTGCCAGGAGGATTTATCAAATGGAAAACCATGAATGAAAATTATAGGAATTTCTCCGGTTCCACTATCATTGTAACTTATGATAATATTATTTACTGTAAGTAGTAAATTTTCTCCTTTAGCTTTTAGCATGCACCTGATGTCAATATGCTTTATTTTAAATATAATTATTTATTTTCCTCTTTTATGTTTTGCTCGGTTTCCTTTTTTTCTTCATTTTCTTTTTTCTTTTTTTCAGCAGCTTTTTCTTTTTTGTTGAAATAACCTTTTAATAATACGTTATGTTTAACAGCCTCCATATTTTCATCAAGACCTTTACTGCTTTTCTTAAGGTTCGTCATCGTTTGGTTAAGGTTATCGGCAAGAGTAGAATCCTGAATTAAACGTCCAAGTGTACCGTTTCCACTATTTATTTTAATCATAATTTCTGCAAGTTCTCCTGATATAATTTCTGCATTACCTGCTGTTACCTGTATGCTTGCCATTATTGCATCAGTTTCTACAGGCTCAGATGAAGCAAGTTTCTGCCCGTCTTTTACAATAGGGGCATTACTGTTTCCCTGTGTAATAACCATTAATTTATCCCCAATCAGACCTTCTGAACCTATTGCAACAATACAATCGGTATGTATAAATTTTTTGACTTCCTTTCGAATTAACATATCTACTTTAACCAAGGAATCATTAATAATGGTGATATTATCAATCGTTCCAACATTAATACCCGAAAACCGGACATTACTGCCAACTTGTAATCCACTAACACTATTAAAATTAGCGCTTAGTTTAAAAACCGGATTAAACAGGTTCTTCTGTTTGCCAATGATAAAAATGGCAAGTACAAATAGTGAAAGGCCTATTGTTATAAATAGACCAAGTCTTATTTTAAATTTTGTTGAATGCGTTTCCATGATTTATTTTTAGTTGTTAATTAATCGCCTTATTGAATTTGTTTCTGTCAGAAATAATTATTTGAAGAAGGCTTTCAACAATGGATCTTCTGATTTTTCAAATTCTTCCAGTTTACCTTCTGTATGGACTTCGCCATCTTTTAGCATTAAAAGCCTGTTTGCCGTTAAGCGTGCACAGGCAATGTCGTGTGTAATGATAATGGACGATGTCTTATATTTATTTTGCACCTCATTGATGAGTAAACTTATTTCATCTGACGTAACAGGATCAAGACCAGTGGTGGGCTCATCGTAAAGTATAATCTTAGGATCCACAACAATAGTTCGTGCCAGACTGATTCTTTTTCTCATTCCACCGGATAGTTGTGAAGGCATTTTATTTAGTGCGTCAAATAATCCTACATTTTCCAGTACCTCTTTGACTTTATCTTCAATTTCTTTTTCTGAAAGTCCTTTTTTGGTCCTGCGCAATGGGAATTCAAGATTTTGCTTAACAGACATTGAATCATACAGTGCGCCGCTTTGAAAAAGAAACCCTATTTTTTGTCGCATCAAGGCCAAACCTTTTCTGCTTACAGATGCTACATCATCGCCAAAAACATTTATTGTTCCGTCGTCAATGCTTAATAAACCAACAATGCATTTTATTAAAACGGATTTGCCGGACCCTGATTTGCCGAGCACAACGAGATTCTCGCCGTTGAAAAGCTTCAAGGAAACATTTTTAAGTACACTTTGCGTATCAAAAGATTTTTTGAGATTATTTATTACAATAACCGTTTCAACCGATGATGAATCAACAGTAATATTCTTTGCAGTATCTGTGACTTGTGTATTCATTATATGAGCATATCAGTTATTTGGACAGCAATCATATCAACAACTATTATTAACAAGGAAGCAAGAACAACAGCTGAATTAGCTGCTACACCAACACTTTCTGTTCCTCTTCCGGCATTATATCCTTTGTAGCATCCAACGAATCCGATTACTGCACCAAAGAAGAAGGATTTAATTAAAGCCGGAAAAAAATCTGCAAAATGAACATAGCTGAATGCTTGTGAGAAGAATAAAACAAAATTTACCTCACCTTTAATATTTGCTCCTGCCCAACTTCCTAATATTCCCAATGCATCGGCATATAAAACCAATATTGGCAACATTAATATGGTTGCCCAAACTCTTGTTACTAATAGATATCGCACAGGGTTGATTGACGATACTTCCATAGCATCAATTTGTTCTGTTACTTTCATGGAACCCAATTCAGCTCCCATCCCTGAACCAATTTTTCCTGCACAGATCAATGCTGTAATAACAGGACCCATTTCCCTGATCAATGAAACTGCTACCATTCCAGGTAGCATCGTTACTGCACCAAAGTCAACTAAAACAGGTCGCGACTGTATAGTCAAAACAAGACCCATTATTGTTCCTGTAATTGAAATGAGTGGTAATGATTTATAGCCTATTTGATAACACTGGGTTATAAATTCTTTAAACTCAAATTCGCGGGAGAAAGTTTCCCTGAATATGTTACTGATAAATAAATAGACATCTGCAATAACTGTAAAAAAACTATAAGATGCTGCCTTTTTAGCCAATGTTTTTTCACTTAACTTAATGGCTTTGGCACTAGCTAGTTCCTTTACGTTAGTAAGCGTATAGGGTTTTTTCATGTTATTTAATTTTTTGCTCTATACAACTAAGCAATATTTACTTGTTAAGGTATCTTCGTAGAATCCATGAAATCGTTTCATGTGCTTCCATAATTCCTGTTAGAAAGTCAGCTGTTCCTGCATCATTGTATTTTTTACTGCAGTTTTCAATCTGTTTTCTCAATTGCCTGATTAATGTTTCATGATCATTTAATAGTTCCTGCAACATATCAGTTTGCGTCGGATATTTTGCAGGGTTTTCTTTCAAGGTACTTAAGGAAATAAATTCTTTCATAGTACCAATGGTATTGCTACCAAGTTTACCGATTCGCTCAGCAATTTCATCAATATACTCTTCTAATTGTTGGTACTGTCTTTCAAACAATTTATGAAGTTCCATAAAACTTTTGCCGTTGACATTCCAATGCGACTTTCTCGTTTTAATATATAAAGTCATTTCATCTGCTAATAGGATGCTAAGTAATTGAGTAACATTTGATAAATCATTCTCAGATATTCCGATTTTTGGTTTCATGTTTCTATTTTAGTTAATCTATAATTTTACGTTTTTTTCTGAATGTATAGTTTCGTTTTGAAGTTGGAACAATATTCCCCAATAAAAATCCCCAAGGTTTTAGAGGTTCTATATGATCGAATATAAGTTTTATTATGGCAAGCAGCGGAATGGAAAGGAACATGCCTGAAATGCCCCATAAGTAATTGCCTGCAATGACTGCAATGACAGAAAAAAGTCCATTAATTTTTACTTTGGAAGCAACTATTACTGGTACGATATAATTATTATCAATTAATTGAATGAAATAATAAACAGCCAGCACGTAAAACGCATACCAACCTGAAGTTTTTGTCGCCAGGGCAACCATCATAGGCAAGGCAACTGCCACTAATCCACCTATGTAAGGAATGATGTTTAGCAAGGCGCCAATAATACCCAGGAGAATCGCATAATCAATATCCAGTATCATAAGTCCGGCTGAATTCATGATTGATATAATTGAGAATTCAGCAAAAAGTCCGAAGAGATAGCTTTGTATAATTGATTTTGTTTGTGTCAAAATTTCATTTACACTATTGTTATTGCTAGCTCCAAAAACCTGGTGAGTAAAACTTACTAAATGACTCTGATAAAATAAAATCATGAAAATATAAAATGGTATTAACAGGACAGTAGCAAGTACACCGCCTAAAGTTGTAAGTGTTGAACCCAGGGAGGCACTGCTGCTATTGATAACTTCAATTTCTGTTTTTGATATCCAGTTATGGATATATTTGGGAGTTATATTAAGATATTCTGCTACAACCGTAATGCTTTGGTTGAGCAGCGCACCGAATTTATCAACCAGGGCAGGCCAAGATTCACCAAATTTACTGGCCTGTGTATAAAGCAGTATGCCTAATGAAGTAAGCACGAGGAATGTAAGAATAAGCGTAATGACTATTGCGGCAAGTCGGTTGACCCCTCTTCGGGTAATCATATTTACAACAGGATGAAGGACAATTGCAATAAGTAAAGCAAAAACAAGTGGAACTATTATATCCTGTGCAAGGTAAAGTATTGTAAGTAGAGCTAAAATTCCAATTAGAAACAGGGCAGACCTTGCATAAATCGATATTTTTAAATTAGTATCCATGTTGAGGTTACCAGAAGGCAGCAAAAAAATTCTGGAATATATTTTATGTGAAATTAAATGGATAGGGCTATATCGTTATTACAAAACAATTTTATAATGTTGCATAATTCACATAAAACAAAATGCCACAAGGACTTTTTACGTTCCTCATGACACTTTCAATTTGGTGTTTTGTTTTTTCCCTCAACTAATGATAATTCTTAATTAAGACATATATCTCTCAAGATCTATTTAGTCTTTAACGATAACCAGGTATTTTGATGAACTCCAAAACTTTTCCGGATTGGTAATTACCAAATTATTAACCTTGGCTTGGTTATTTACATCTTTATCCCATACGTAGGAATCTGTAGGATGACTGGTAACAACATGTGCCTTTTCACCGTTCACTTTTATATTCGTAGTTTGGGTATAGTCAATGCGTGTAAATTTATCATTGTCAACGTCTGCACTAATTTTAGATGTTTTTCCCATTCCAAGCATTCCGCCTTTTCTGTCAATAAGTTTGGCTTCTTGCAAGTCTTTTGTCTTCCCAACAACATAATATGCTGTGTGTAACGCTTTTGTTTCCTCACTGATGGTTTGTGCTTTGGCCATATTTTCTTCGGAGAGAGAAGTAACATTTGTTTGTAATTGAACAACCTGTGCATTTAGATTATTCAACTTTTCATTTAAGGCTGTCAATTCAACATCCTTTTGAGCCAATTGATCATTTAATGTGGCAATTGCTTTTTCCAGTTGAGCATTTTTATGTGAAGAATTTTTCAATTTTTTGCTAAGAGCCGACAAATTCCTGCGGTTTTCATCCATTAAAGAATTAATGGCAGTAATTTCAGCATTGATCTTAGATTTTTGGTTGGCACTAATCTCGCCTTTCTGATCTGTACTCTTGGCGATAATATGCTGCCTCACTGCAACAGAATCTAAATTTTGCTCAACATCGTTAAAAGCGGAGATAAACTCAGTGATTACTGCATCTCTTTCAATGACGACAGACATAAGGGAATCATTACTTGACTTTGCTTTATCAAGTTCGGCTTTGTTACACGATGAAAGAAATAATGCAAAGCTGGCAATAACTACTGGAAATTTCATTTTATGTTTTGTTTAGGTTTGATATATATTAGGATTGATTTGATATCTGCATAGGCAAAGGAACTCACATGCATTGGTAAAGCTGTTACAAAATACTGACAATTATTTGCATAATTCCCATAGATTATTTAAAAAAACCGCACCAGAGTTACCGGCACGGTTTAACAAACAACGATAATAGTTAACGATATTTTAATTGGTGGTATTGGTCTTTAAGCCCCAAACTTCCACATGTGCTTTCTCGCTTTTTTGATTGGGTAAGGTTTTATATATAAACACTATTTTCTTGAGGCTTCGTTCACCGCCATTCAGGTCAATTACCTTACTTTCTGTACCTGCCATAACCGGGTTTCTTACTTGTATGTTCTGTTTGTCTCCGCTTTCATAATATACCTCAAGGTCGTTTAAATCGATAGAAGCTTCCGTTACCATGAATTTTATGGAACTGAATCGATCAGCTCCGATAACTGATATTTCATCGCGATCTTTTACCAAATCAACATTTCTTTCACCGATTTTATGCCATCCGGTTTTATCACTAATCATTACAGCCGGGCTTGGTATAGCTGCTTTGTTAGGATTGGTATTGGATTTTAAACCCCAAATTTCAACCATAGCTTTTTTGTCTTTTGAATTGGCTAATGTTTTATAGATGAGTACAACTTTTTTTATATCTTTTTCATTGCTTTTTAAATCATAAACCCTGCTATCAACGCCAACTTTTAAGGGATTTCGTACTTCAATAACTTGTTTACTGCCATCATCATAATATACTTCCATATCGTATAAGTTCAATGCACCGGCCGTAACAACAACTTTAACTTGAGCAAATCGATCTGCACCAACTACAGATATTTCGTCTCGATCGAGTTCAAGGTCTACATTCTTACCTGCTATTTTATGCCAACCCGTTTTGTCATTTAACATTACAGACGGCGTCTGCGCCATAGTATTACCAATGCTTCCTGCAATGGCTAATAGAATAATTAATCCTTTGTTTTTCATGATTGTTTATTTGAATTAGTAATAGTTTGAAATTATTATACTGCAAAAGTGGTTTAGTTTTACTTTTAAACTATTACATTAATGTGTTAATTAATTGCATGATTCACACATTTAACTAGCTTGACATTTTTGGGATCACCAGATTACAATTTATTAATAAATTCAGTTTTTAAGTACTGAATTGTTTTTTTTACGAGCATCTTTAAATTTATTTCTTGGGGCCTTACCATCCAGGTCATTCATTTTTTCATATGCTTTTTGCAAGGTTTTAGGCACATCACCTTTGTAATCTATTTTATAATAAGAAAAGCCATTAAAGGGAATCACGTTTTCAACTTTAGAAAGATGCACCTGATTTTGAACATTTCTTTTTATAAAAAAACTCATAAATGCCTGTTCCCGATCATTCATTAATCGCTTTAATTCATTATCAACTTTGGGAGCACCTAGTAGCAGGATGCATTTATCTTGTATGGTGAAAAGGAGAGAATCTTTTACCATTTTATTCAAAAATCGGATAAATGAAGAATCCTTTGCAGATGTTTTATCAATTGCTACTTTATCAGTTTCATTTAAAGTTGAGTCTTTGAAATTGTGTTTACTCAAATAATATGCTTTTTTTGATTCATAAAGTAATATATATTCCTTTTCCTTAACAGAATATTGATGTGGAAAAACTGTAACGGTAGCCTCCGGTTTTTCGGATAGAAATTGAGCAATTTTCTCCAAGAAGTCTTGCTGCTTTGGATCCAGCGACGATTTTCGCATTTCCCAAACTACGGAAAGGGATTTTTCAATTTCGGTCTCTGTAGATTTTACTTCTATTCGATAGGGAGTGGTTACGGGCTTTACAAAGATGTTTTCCATGATATCAAAAACAACATCATGTAAATGGAATTTGGGATCTTTCAGGTTACCCGAAATTGGAATTTCGTAATCAATAATATTACCCCTTTCACGAACGAAAGCCATTACTAATGGAAGCGGAATCCAGTTCACATCTTTGTTCTTTAAGCGCTTCGCCGTACGAGGATCAATTAAAAGTAAGTGATTATTACTTTGTATAATTCCATTCCTAACATTCCAAGTACCATTCAATTCAAGTGTTCCCCTGTTAATAGGAAATGAAGTATAGGTAATAGTATATGGATTGAAAACGGCAAACGGTATCTTTTCAACTTTATAGAAAATATCAAAATCACTACTGTCCTTTGGATTAATACTTAGGTGCGCCTTAACTTCACCAAAGGGTATTATCCCTGATTGAAGAAAAATATTAGCTCTCTCATTTTTCTTATCTATGGAATCGGCTGTAATTGATAACGGATTTAACTCGGCACTGAATTTTTCGCTTAAGGAGTAATCATTAAATTTTATATTTCCTTTTACGATATCAAAATGAGTTATTTTGAAATGACTTTGAAGGAAATTTCTGGAAATTACCTTTATATAATTAGCAATTTCGATAACAAGGTTAAATCTGCTGCTATTACTTGTTTCAGTAATGTTTTCGCCGTCTCTGCCAAATATTGTTTCTATATTGTCTAAGTAGTCATAACGTTCATATTTAAAGTAAGGCTCAATTAGGGTAATTAAGTCATAAAAATAAATTTTCTTTTTAGGACTTAATTCATGAATCAACAATTTCAATTGTTTAAAGGATGCATAGTCTTCTTTAGGGTTCTTTCCAAAATGAAAATCACTGATAGAAAGCATACCTGATGTGGTTACGTTTTCCTTGTCTTTGAAGTTCCCTTTTGATTTTATATCTGCATCAAGGTAAGCTCTAAAACTTCCATAGTTAGTTAAATCTTTTAAGTATTGTTCAATAATATCTAAGTCAAATTTCTTTACTATCACTGAATAGCGATAATCCAGATTATCAGTATTGATGGTAAAGTCACCCTTAACCTCACCTTTTCCAACACCGGAAGAGAATGAAAAATTAGCTGCAATGGTATCAGAATCCCATCTCATTCCCGGACTTTCAAACTGCACATTTTTTATGGAATAGTGAATTGGAGTTTGATGATCCAGGTAAATGAATTCTCCATTTCTTATTTTGAAATTTAAAATATTGAAATTCACAGGTTCTTTGGTTGAAACCGTATCCTTTTTAGAGGAGAATAATTCTATAAGGTCATCAAAATTTAGCGTATCGTGATATTGATGAATTATGCCAACAGGATTATCAAGAGTTATTGCATTTATTTCATATGTTTTAGAAAGCAATTTTATTAATGAAAAATTTATACTTACTCCGGCAGAAGTAAAAAAAACAGAATCGCTTTTAGATTCATTAATTTTGAAATTGTTGAAATGGATGTAACCTGTAAATGGATTCACATAAGCCCAATCCATGGTAATTTGACGACCTGTATATCTTTCATCGTATTTTTCAACCAGATATTTAGTAATGGGCGATATAAATACAATAATAAGGATAGCAAACAATAGAATTGTACAGGCAGTAATAAGCAGCGTTTTTTTTAAGCCTGATATTTTCTTCCACCACTTTATTTTTTGACTGTTATTCACGGAACCTATTTTATTACCTACATTAAGAAATGAAATACCTGCGAAGGTCAAGATGTTTCTTATTGAATTACTTACATAATATTGAAATTATTTTGTAGAATTTACTTGTTAAAGGGAACTATCAATTGAGTAGAAGGGAATGTAACAATAGATCGGGAAATGGAATGTCGAAATAATATTTTCTTAATTAGAATTTTGTTCATATTTTTGTTGTGGATACGGTTTATTATCAATGATCAAGTATTTGTAGTAGAAATATATTAACTAATTAACAATCATTACAGCTATATGAAAAAAGCAATCTTACCTTCTATTTTATTGGCAGCCATTTCAATGATGTCATTTGTCAATATGAAATTTCATACTGATGTTTTTAAAGTGGACACTAAGCAGAGTGTTCTTCAATGGTATGCAGAAAAGCTTACCGGTAAGCATAATGGTACAATTCAGTTGGCCGGTGGTGAATTAAATAATAATCATGGGAATTTAACCGGGACAATTAATTTTGATATGACAACTATCTCTAACAAGGATATGGATGAAGGTGAATGGAAGGGTAAATTGGAAACTCATATCAAGTCAGCCGATTTTTTTGATGTTGCAAAATATCCAACAGCAAAATTTGTAATCAACTCTGTAACACCAGTTCAATTTTCCAAGATTCAGGGAGCCACACATACTGTAAAGGGGTTGCTTACGATAAAAGATAAGACAAATGAGATATCTTTTGATGCACAAGTAAAAATCCTGCCCAAGAGTATTACATGTAAGGGTTCAGCAGTAGTTGATCGTACTAAATTTGATATCAAATACAGATCAAAATCATTCTTTCCGGAAATTGGCGATAAAATGATTTATGATGAATTCACTTTAAAGTTTGATGTAGTTGCTATTTTGTAAGTTGCTTTCAGTTTGTTTTTGATTGCAATTTGGTTGAATAATTAGCTTGTTGGGATAGTTTTTAATTCTTGGTCATTTGACTTTGTCTGGATGAAAAGATTTGAGAATTACTTTTTACCACTCAATCGGTTTATTTTTTGAAGCTCTTCCAAATCTAACTTATCCTTTGTTCTTCCGGTAGAAATCTTGGAAAGGATCAAATGTTCATAGTCAACAACTGGAACTAAAATATTTTCTAATGGCCATTCAATTCTTTTTTCCCAAGCTTCGTTGAAATCAACAATATTCACTTTTGTAAGAAAATCAATCCTAAGTGGGGGTTCACCCATAAAAATAGTTTGTGGCTGAGTGAAATCTAGTTGGCTAATGGTATCAATATCATCAGTATTTCTACCTAATTTTCTAAAAGCATCCAACAACAAAAGTTTGTTTTCATTGTCCGGCATAATCCAAAAATCAATGTCTCCGGTATATCTTCCGTATCCATGATAATTAACTGCATATCCCCCAATTAACAAAAAGCGGACGTTACTTTCAACAAGCTGAGAAATAACTTTTTTAAAGAGAGGTTCTAATATTTTCACTCCGACTTTCTTATATTAATTCTGCCATCGTAAAATATTTTTTCAAGCCCCAAAAGGTCTTCTTCACTGTGTGTAATATTGATCAATTTTTGTAAATACTCCATGCGTTGATCAACGGTCAAATTGGCGGTAAATTTTCTATCTTGTTCTTCTAAATCGGCAACTGTACTAACGATAATACGATTACTTAGGTAGTTTGCCTTAGCTTCATTGATTTTATCTTTATTTCTTCTCCCGCCTTTCATTTCTCAAAGATGTAATTTGCAGTTTCAATTTTAAAATCACTCCGAACTACTTCGCGTAATTCACAGCCCTTGTCTCCCGAATAACAGTAACCTTAACCTGTCCCGGATAAGTCATCTCTGTTTGAATACGTGTTGCAATATCAAATGATAATTGCTCAGTTTGTTTGTCATCCATTTTAGCGCTTTCAACAATAACACGTAATTCACGTCCTGCCTGGATGGCAAATGCTTTTTCAACACCTTTATATCCTGCAGCGAGGGATTCCATTTCTTTAAGGCGCTTCATGTATTGTTCAACAATTTCGCGTCTTGCGCCTGGTCTTGCTCCTGAAATCGCATCGCATACCTGGATGATAGGAGAGATGATGCTTGTCATTTCGATTTCGTCATGATGGGCACCAATGGCATTGCAAATTTCAATGGGCTCTTTATTACGTTCAGCCATTTTCATTCCTGCAATTGCATGTGGTAGTTCCATATCTTCTTCAGCAACTTTTCCAATGTCGTGGAGCAATCCGGCGCGTTTGGCAAGCTTTACATTCAATCCTAATTCTGCAGCCATTAAAGCGCATAAATTGGCTGTTTCACGTGAGTGTTGTAAAAGATTTTGTCCGTAAGAAGAACGGTATTTCATCCGGCCTACCATACGTATTAATTCAGGTGCCAGTCCGTGTATACCCAAATCAATGGCAGTACGTTTTCCTGTTTCAATAATTTCTTCTTCCAGTTGTCGCTTTACTTTATTTACCACCTCTTCAATACGAGCTGGATGAATACGGCCATCAGAAACAAGTTGGTGCAATGCTAAACGTGCCAACTCTCTTCTTACAGGATCAAAGCCGGAGAGGATAATTGCTTCCGGAGTATCATCAACTATTATTTCAATGCCGGTAGCGGCTTCCAATGCACGAATGTTTCTTCCTTCGCGTCCTATGATACGTCCCTTTACTTCATCACTGTCAATATGAAAAACAGTAACTGCATTTTCAATGGCATGTTCTGTTGCAACACGTTGTATTGTTTGTATCACAATCTTCTTGGCTTCCTTACTTGCCGTGAGCTTTGCTTCATCCATTGTTTCTTTAATGAACTGCATGGCTTCAGTTTTTGCTTCTGCCTTTAGTGCTTCCACTAGTTGCGCTTTGGCATCATCTTTTGACAAACCGGCGATCTTTTCCAAAGCATGCACTTGTTTTTGATGTGCTTTGTCAAGCTCTTCCTTTCGCAAGGCAATAATCTCCAACTGTTGGTTGAGGTTTTGCTGAATGACTTCAATTTCTCCTTCCCTGCGTTTATTTTGCTCTATGTTCTGATTCAGGTTTGTTTCTTTCTGTTTAATTCGGTTCTCTGCGGAAACAATCACTTTATCTTTTTCAGTGATGTGTTTTTCATGTTCTGACTTCATCTGATAAAAACGATCCTTGGCTTCCATCGTTTTATCCTTCAGGTATAAATCACCTTTAGCTTGTGCCTCTTTAATAATACTTTGCCCTTTTTCTACAGCTGCCTCCACGATGCCTTTATTGGTCTTTCGCGTAAGCAGGTAAGTAATTCCTGCTCCTACGATAAATGCACCGAGGCAGGAAAGTAATATCATTGTTATGTCCATTGTTTGATTTGTTGTTTAAACGGAGTCTTTCAACTCCATTGAGATATAAGAAGGGATGATTTTGTTGGTTGTGCATGAAGGAGTTTGCAACTTTTTGCAAATTAAAGTTGACATTACCCAAATAAAAAGCCCGCTATAAATTCTGTGAGTGTACAAACCCCGGTATAACAGGGTCGGAGGCATCCGTTTGCTGCATGCTGCCCACTCAAGGTGGGTATGCAATTCACAAATCGAGCATAGCTCCTATGTGTGTAATGTTGAGTTTACAACTGCGATCAGAATTTACGCGGGTTTTATTTTACTATGCAGTATGGAGGCTGCATAGCAATATTCCCTAAGGAAGAATAAGAACGTTAAACCTGGTTCAGATAATCCGTTACCATGGCATCCAATTGCTGAAGGCCTGAGGTTACTTCATCAGTAGTTGCCGACAAATTAACAGCGCTTTTAATTTGCTCTGAAGCTAATTGAAGACAACTCATGGCCAGCAAATCTTGCTGGTCTTTTACTTTATATGCAGCCTCCAACTCTTTCATCTGGTTATTTATTTTTTCTGCTGCTTTAACCACACTTTCCTGCTCCTCCGCTGCAACCGTTATCGGGTAAGAGCGATTGCCAATTTGTACTTGTATAGTCGTTTTGGTCTGAACCATTTATTCACGATTTAACAAGGATAGACACTTATCTATTTCCTTGATGTATTCGTTAATTTTTGTCTTTGTCTCACGGGAGCTCTGATCGCCATTTCCCGTAGTTAAAGATTGTGCTAATTTAATAGTTTTTATCTGTTCCTTCAACTCTTTATTTTCTGAAACAAGTTGTTCTTTATCAACCGATAGCTGTTGAAACAGCGACTGCTGCCTTTCGATCTGTGTTTCCAGCTTCCTCATTTGTTGCTGGAGGTTACGATGGCGCTGTATCAGGCTTTCTGTTTTTTGCTTTACAGATAAAAGCAACTCAGGTGTTTCCATGTTTTAAAAAGTTGAAGGAAAGCAAATATAAGGGCTGAAGAGGTTTAATACAACACTCTTTTTCTTTTGGTTAATAACTTGTTACGCCAACTTACCTCAATGAGATTTGGGGCTCTTTTTCCTAACTTTCTGATTTAATAGCTCTACAATAAGTGAAAAGGCCATGGCAAAATAAATATAGCCTTTGGGAACATGAACATCAAAAGCCTCTACTACCAGCATAAACCCAATCATGAGCAGAAATGCTAAAGCCAACATTTTAATTGTAGGGTGGTTATTTACAAAGTCGCTGACTGATTTAGCAGCAGCTAACATCACCAACATAGATATAATTACAGCCAAAATCATCGTAACTATTTCATTCACAAGGCCGATGGCTGTTAATATAGAGTCAAAAGAAAAGACAATGTCTAATAAGATAATCTGAAAGACGGCAGCATTTAAGGTGAGTTTCTTCAGATCAGGATTTTTATGTTCCTCTTCACCTTCAATTTTCCCATGAATTTCAGACGTGCTTTTTGCAATCAGGAATAATCCGCCGGCAAGCAAAACAAGATCTCGTCCACTGAATCCTTGTCCTGCAATGGTGATCAAATCGGTTTTTAATCCTGCGATCCAGGTAATACAAAAGAGAAGGCCAATCCTCATTAGTAAAGCCAGGGAAAGACCAATTTTTCTGGCCTTAGCCTGTTTATTCTTGGGCAGTTTGCCCGCAAGTATGGAAATGAAAATAATGTTGTCAATTCCTAAAACGATTTCCATCACAATCAGCGTTAAAAGGCTAACAAGTCCTGATATGGTTAACAGATGTGCAAATTGCTCGAGCATACTTTTAGAATTAAGATGCGAAACTATTAATAAACTGCGAAGGAAAAATTTATTGGCATGTTTGAAAATTTGAACAAACAAAAATTTAAGTGTCTTATATTTGCAAAGTGTTTTTAAGTGAAAATCCCCAAACCATTAACTAATAACATTTAACTTAATATCTAATTCTCGGGGTGTAGCGTAGCCCGGTATCGCGTCAGCATGGGGTGCTGGAGGTCGTCGGTTCAAATCCGGCCACCCCGACAAATCATTAAAGCCTTTTTTGCATAGCAAAAAGGGCTTTTTTATTGCTAGTTTTTTCCAAACGAGTTTGAGAAAAAACTAGCAATAAAAAAGACCAAGGCGAAGCCAGGCTTTAGTGATTTAGTTCACCCCCAATACCCGGATCACCGCAGGTACTCCGGCCACCCCGACTTGAATTTAGAATGCAGAATTCAGAATGTAGAATTGAAATTCTATAATATCTGAATGCTGCATTTTTTTTGCGTTAGGAAAAGCTCAATTCTGAATTCTGAATTCTGAATTCTGCATTTGGAAATGGAACATTTCCATAAAAAATTGAAAAAAAGCCACTTGCCTCATTTTTTTACCTATATTTGCGCATTAATTCAAATTATAAAACGTTTAAAAATGAAAAAAGGAAAAGTAAAATTTTTCAACAACTCAAAGGGATTTGGGTTTATTAATGACAATGAAACAGGTCAGGACATCTTTGTACACCTTAGTGGTTTAAGAGATGACGTTCGTGAAGGTGATGAAGTTACCTACGAAGTGACCCAAGGTAAAAAAGGTTTAAATGCTGTGAATGTACAATTAGCATCATAAATAATTTTATCAGGCTCAAAAAAACCCTGTTCTGTTGAACAGGGTTTTTTTTTGATCTTTTTTCTGCTAGAACAGGAATTAATTCCTGTCTTAGCAAGTTAATTCCATGTTATTCCAAGCAGGATATTATTCGCAATGGCTTGTCCACAGTCATAACCGTATTTATTATCAAATTCGTAATGGATTCCACCATACAACCTTGAAACAGCTGCTTCTTGTGCAGCTTGCGTAAAACTGGTAAATGATCTTGATGGAAATCCAAGAGCCATCTTTGTGCTGTCAATAAAAGCCATATTTCCTCCAAACTGTTTTGAAAGGATCCTTGCTGTTCCACCTGAAAAAGAAGAATGTCCTGAAGTATAGGTTGGGAACGGTGGGGTACCGATAAAAGAATTCCAGGCAGGGTCAATATTCGTCCTGATGTATGTTATTGGTCTTTGGAGATTGTTGCTATATTTCGCTCTCCAGCAAACTATGCCAGCTTCGTTCAACAAGATCCCTTCTCTTGCCAATAGTGCCGCTGACTTATGCAGATTAAAATTTTTACTTCGGAGCATTTGAACAGTAAGCGCAATTAAATGACCGGGTGGCGTATACGTACCCCCGCCATCAGCCCAATAAGTGGCAATGTCTTTTTGAGCTTGAGTAAGATTATTTACCGTAGTATAAACTTCAAGTGCCTTCTTATAAAGTGTTGAATTTACATTGGTTGAATAAGAAGGAGGAAGTGGAGGATCAATCAATGGGGAACTATTAACGGCCAGAAAAGTACGGTTACTTCCCCAATATGGTAACATCGCAGCTGAGTAGGCCGGAGGTGTGGGAACCCAAAATCCTAAGCCAACCGGAGGTATATAACTTGCAGAAAAATTCGCTAAATATGCCTGATGGCCACCATCAGTTTGAGAGTACAAATAAACTGCATCCGCAATATCTCGCCCAAAAGTCCTTGATCTAATTAAATCTGCATTGTTATAGATAAGTGCATAGACAGCTTCGTTGGTCGATTCCAGATTATTAATGCTTGTTAATCCGGCTGCAGATACATTTCCAAACAGCAAGGTAATGATGTGGGCAAGTGCAGCATTGGCTGCTACTGGTCCGATATAAGTTGCGCCAGACTGTCGTTGCGGTAGAGATGAAAGCCCGTTTAATTGTCCGGCCAGTGTATGATAACCGTTGATTCCACCTGTAGTAGCCTCATAAAGTGAAATGCCGGTATAGCCAATTTCTCTTGCTGCGATAGCAGGCGTATGACCGGGAGTAGTACGAATCAATTCATCCAGTAAATCATACCAGGGTTTAACAATTGCAGATTCCTCATTTGCACTACAACGGGCTGCCGTAGGGTTAGATGTCAATGCCGATTCAGAAGACATTCCTGCATCATCGTCTTTCCGGCAACTCTGTATGAATAATATGCCAACCATCATCAATGGTAGCATTAACTTTATTGCAAATTTTTTCATGCTTTTAAATTGATTTTTTTAGATACCTGATTTACGAAAAGAAACTTTTTTAATTAGGATAAAAAATCGATTCTGACTAACAAAACTCCCTTTTTTAATCCTTTGAATTGTTACATAATCCAAAATAATTGTTATAATATTTACATTTTCCCAGTTTAAAATAATTCGATCCTTTAAAAATACAATATTAAATTAACTTGCCAAGTGATTATTGGTTAAATTATGCTAATTCAGGGAAATAACACCAATAATGCTTGTGAACAGGACGAATCAATACAGAGACATCCATCTGGTCACTTTCTTCCGTCAATTCTTTTAAGGTGCCGTCTTTAAATAAAATTTTTATTTGTTCCTCTTGAGGATCATAAGCACTATTGCTGATTTCGCCATTAAAAGTGAAATAAGCAGCTTCTTCACTTGTTAATTTATACATTTTATTGGCTTTGGCTACCCTTGCATGGAGCAAATGAGGATCAAAAGGTTCTTTCTGCAATTTGATCTTATATAACTTTCTATTCACAATACCGCTGCAGAGCCTTGATAAGATAAAATCCTCATTCTCTGACCAGACTTTTACGGCACCATAAATATCATAATCATCAAGTTTAGCGTACTGAATGAGATGGGTTGTATCTAAAAGATCCTTTCCGGTAATTTCCTGATGAAGAAAATATTGAAGAACAGGTGATGCAAACAATGGATGTTGTATGGCTGATAACTCCTTTGCCCGTTTTAAAATATTAACCAACAACTGCTCTGCCGCTAGCACCGTTTTGTGGAGGTAAACCTGCCAGTACATTAGTCTCCTGGCAACAATGAATTTTTCAATAGAATAAATCCCTTTTTCTTCAATGACCAGCTGATCCTGATGGATGTTGAGCATTTTGATGATACGCTGAGCACCAATTTTTCCTTCCAGCACCCCGGTGTAAAAACTATCGCGGTTCAGGTAATCGAGTCTGTCCATATCGAGCTGACTGCTGACCAGGTTATGTAAAAAGTGCTTCGGATATTCATTCTTAAATATCCGGATAGCCATTGTCAACTCGCCATTAAACTGCTTATTTAGCTCTTCCATCAAAAGCAGCGAAATCTGCTCATGGCTTATTCCTGTAACCAGGCTATTTTCTAATGCATGTGAAAATGGGGCATGGCCGATATCATGCAACAAAATGGCAATACATACAGCTTTTGATTCTTCCTCAGTGATATCATGACCTTTTGAGCGGAGGGTATCTACAGCTTGCACCATCAAATGCAAAGAACCCAATGCATGATGCAAACGTGTGTGCAAAGCTCCGGGATAAACAAGGTGCGTAAGCCCCAGCTGCCTGATCCTTCTTAATCGTTGAAAAAAGGGATGCTCTATTAAATCAAAAATGATATCATAAGGCAACGTTATAAAGCCATAAACAGGATCGTTAAAAATCTTTTTCTTATTCATTGGGCCTTAAAGCAATTGTTTTGAGAATTGAACGCTCAGGATAAGTAATTAATGGTGATTGCAAGACAATTATGATAAATTATGTTGTTGACTAATAATTAATGTGGGCAAATATCGTTCATTGTTCAACAAACTCTAAATACCAACGTATATGCCCGTTACATTTGCAAAAACATTTAATCAGAATTCAACCCTCAATTACCAAGATAGCAATATGCCAACTGATAAAATCACCATTTTGTGGACCGATGATGAAATAGACCTATTGAAACCGCACGTTTTATTCCTCGAAAGCAAGGGTTATGATGTTACAACAACCTCCAATGGACAGGATGCATTGGAACTGGTGGCCAAAAGAGATTTTGATATTATTTTCCTGGATGAGAATATGCCTGGTTTGAGCGGACTGGAAACATTGGTAAAGATCAAGAATCTGAAGTCCAATATTCCGGTTATAATGATTACCAAGAGTGAGGAAGAAGCCATCATGGAAGAGGCTATTGGAAGTAAGATAGCAGATTACCTGATTAAGCCGGTTAATCCGAACCAAATCCTGCTTTCCATCAAAAAAAATCTTGATAACAAACGGTTGGTTAGCGAAAAAACTACTTCCTCTTACCAACAACAGTTCCGTCAAATCGGAATGAATATGAGTGATAAGCTCTCTTTCAATGAATGGGTGGAGGTATATAAGCAATTGGTATTTTGGGAAATTGAACTAGAGAAATCGGAGGATGCCAGCATGTATGACATCCTCACCATGCAGAAGAATGAGGCAAACCAGCTCTTCAGCAAGTTTGTGGAGAACAATTATGTTAACTGGCTTCGGAATCCTGATACAGCACCTTTGCTTTCTCATAATCTATTAAAAAGAAAAGCATTGCCATTGGCTGATGAGGGTGATGTTCCGGTCTTCTTTATTTTGATTGATAACCTTCGTTATGATCAATGGAAAACCATACAGCCAATTGTTTTGGATTTGTTTAAAATGGATGAAGAAGATGTTTATTGCAGCATATTGCCTACAGCAACACAATATGCACGTAATTCCATTTTTGCAGGGTTGTTGCCAAGTGAAATAGAAAAACGTTTCCCGAAGATGTGGTTTAATGACGATGAAGAAGGTGGCAAAAATCTTCACGAAGAAGATTTCCTTGCCGACCAATTGCAACGTCTTCGCAAAACCTATAAATATTCCTACCATAAGATCACGAATTTTGATGCAGGGAAGGATCTCGCGGATAAGGCAATGAACTTATTCCAGAATAAATTCAATGTAATCGTTTATAATTTTGTGGACATGCTTTCCCATGCACGAACTGATATGCAGGTCATCAGAGAACTGGCAGATGATGAAAAGGCTTACCGTTCTATCACATTGAGTTGGTTTGAGCATTCGCCATTATTGGAAACATTGAAGAAGATTGCCCAAAAACCCTGTAAAGTGGTTATCACAACCGATCATGGTACCATCAGGGTGAAAGAAGCATCTAAATTAGTGGGCGATCGCAATACCAATACCAACCTGCGCTATAAACAAGGCAAGAACCTTAGTTATGAGAAAAAGGATGTACTGGAAATTAAAAATCCTTCAGATGTATTCCTGCCAAGGATTAACGTAAGCCAGACATTTGTTTTTGCCAAAGGGGAAAAGTTCTTTGCCTATCCGAATAATTACAATCACTACGTCAATCATTATCGGAACACTTTTCAACATGGTGGCATTTCACAGGAGGAGATGATCATTCCTGTAATTACTTTGCACAGCAAGGTATGAAGTATAAATATTCAGCGAAGGACCTGTTTCAATTAGCGCATGTTGCCGGTAACATATTAAAGGATGCCGGTGACTTCCGTTTTTTTGCTTTGTTTGGCGAAATGGGAGTCGGGAAAACCGCGCTGGTAAAGGCTTTGTGCAAATCATTGGAGGTGGAGGACGAGGCAAGTAGTCCTACTTTTTCCATTATGAATGAATACCGGCGCCGCAACGGAGAACCTGTTTATCATTTCGATTTTTACAGGATAAAAAAGGAGTCGGAGGCTTACGACATAGGTTATGAGCATTTTTTCTTTGACAACAATTATTGCTTTGTGGAATGGCCCGAAAAAATAGAAAGTTTGCTTGATTTCCCGAAAGCGACTATTTTTATCACTTCGGAAAATGGAATACGGGAAATTAGGATGGTAACTGATTAACTTTTCACTTACTTTTAGTTTTTTCATTGTATCCTTTCACGATTCTTTTTATATCAATTATGGCAAAAAATATCAGCGGGATGGCAGCATTGGCACAACAAGGTGTACTAATGCCCCAGGAATCGGTACAGGAAATCAGTAAACTCAAGAAGGAATTATATATCGGCATTCCGAAGGAAATTTCTTTCCAGGAAAATCGTGTCCCACTCATCCCAGAATCGGTTGCATTGCTGGTCAGCAATGGTCATGATATATTAATTGAAACAGGTGCCGGTAACAATGCCAACTTTACAGATTCCGATTATAGTGAGGCCGGTGCGCAGATTGCCTATACTGCAAATGATATCTATACCAAATGTGATTTAGTTTTAAAAATCGCACCTCCATCAATGGAGGAACTGGATATGTTTAAGGACAAGCAGGCGCTTTTATCCATTTTACAAATCGGCATGCAACCTGAAGGATACATCAACAAGATGAGTTCCAAAAAAATCACTGCATTGGCGTTTGAATTTATACGTGATGAAACGGATATATATCCTGTTATACAAGCCATGAGTGAAATTGTAGGCTGTGCTTCCATTCTCATTGCATCTGAATATATGAGTAAATCAACTGGTGGTAAAGGTGAATTGCTGGGAGGCGTAACCGGTATTCCACCAACGGAAGTGGTTATTATTGGTGCAGGTACAGTGAGTGAATATGCCGCCCGTGCTGCAATGGGATTGGGTGCAAATGTTAAGGTATTCGACAACTCCTTATATAAACTTCGTAGGATGCAGAAAAACCTGGGAACTAGGCTTTATACTTCAACTCTTAATCCAACAGCTTTGTTAAAGGCATTGCGAACCTGCGACGTCGCCATTGGCGCCATGATAGGCAAAGAGGGTAGGGCACCAGTTGTTATTACTGAAGAAATGGTAAGTGAAATGCATTTTGGTTCTGTGATCATTGATGTAAGCATCGATCAGGGGGGGTGTTTTGAAACAAGTGAAGTAACCAATCACAACAACCCGATTTTCAGAAAATATGGTGTCATTCATTATTGTGTTCCAAACATTGCATCACGCGTGGCAAGAACAGCATCACATGCTTTAAGTAATATTTTCACTCCTATTTTATTAAATATCGGACAGGAGGGAGGCATTGATGAATTGCTTTGGAAAGATAAATACACACGCAATTCCGCTTATTTGTATCGCGGCACCGTTACCAATAAATATGTTGCTGAATTATGTAATCTGCCTTTCAGGGATTTGAATTTATTAATGGCGGCAAGGTTTTGAAAATCATTAAATTTTATTTCACCAATTCCCCTTTCAATTTTAATAAAGATGTCTCAGCAACCTTAGCATCAAAACGTGCCTGTACAAGCCTATCAAGCCCATCGGTATAACTTTGTTGTGCAGTTTTAACTTCAATAGTTGTGGCACTAGCCAGTTGAAAACGTTGCAGCATGATGGAAGCATTTTCCTGGGCAAGCTTTGCATTTTCTTCTTCTAATGACAATGCTTCCAATGCGTATTGATAATTGTTAAAGGCAGTCTGTAATTCCGATTCCAACTTCGATTTTTCATAATCCAATGTTATTTTCGCATTCTCCAGCATAAGCTGTGAATTTTTTATTTCTCTTCTAACATTCAAGCCATTGAATAATGTCCAGCTTAATGTGAGCCCGGTATTATAACCAAGATTCTGATTCAAAAGGAAAAAACCTACTTCATTTTTCGAGCGTGAAAAGTCGTAAGCAGTACTAAAACTTAATTGGGGCAACTGTAATGAACGCGATTCGCGCAATGAATATTGAAATGCATTAACATTCCTGTTATAAAAAAGGAGCGATTTATTGTTATTCAACATGGAGTCTTTTGTTTCTGCCAGTTGTAATGTTTTGTTAACTTCAATTTCATTCAATACATCAAAATCTGTTTCTGTTTTTTGCGCAAGTAATTGATTAAATGTTAATTTTTCGGATTTGAATGCAACTCTTTCCTTAAGCATGTTGGACTTTTGTTCATTTAAATCAACCTTGGCCTGAAGCAAATCTGATTTTGATCCGTTTCCTATAGTAAATTTCTCCTCTGCAATTCTTACCCTTTCAGCATAAATGGTAAGGGCACTGTCTAACGCTCCAATGAGTCGTTTTTGTTTAACGATGCTGTAATAGGAAACAATGATTTCTTCAACAGTATTTTCAATCTTAAGCTTGGCTTGCAATTCGCCCATTACATTTAACTCCTTCAACCTGTTAAAATCAGCAAACATTCTCAACCCGTCAAACAATGTCCATTTTAAAGCAATGCCTGCAGCTGCATTATCAGCGTTCACGCCGCTTCTATTCAATAAGCTGTCGTTTTGATATTCTTGTTTGGTATTACTGCCAGTATAATTTCTAGCACCGTAAAGAGAAATTTCCGGTAACATCCCGGCATTTCCAATGGTGGCATTGTTCTTTGCTATTTGTGACTCATTGGTTGCAATAGTGATGGCATAATTATTTTTTAACGCAATTTCAATTGCCTTTTGCAGTGAAAGTATTCCCTGTCCAAAGGTGAATTGAGTGAGCAAACAAAAGGCGACGAGAACTAGATTATGTTTCCTCATGCTTCTTTGTTTTTGATAATAAAGTATACATCACAGGAATTACATACAAAGTCAACATTAATGAAAACAATACGCCGCCAACAACCACAATTCCCATTCCCATGCGGCTCTTGGCTCCGGCTCCAAGCGCTAATGCAATTGGTAATGCACCCAGCGCCGTGGCAAGACTGGTCATTAAAATGGGCCTTAAGCGCATGGCAGCAGCTTCGTGAATGGCAATGGCTTTTGTTTTTCCTTTTTCCTGTAATTGATTGGCAAATTCAACAATCAATATTCCATTTTTAGTAACAAGTCCAACAAGCATGATAATTCCAATCTCAGAAAAAATGTTTAAGGTCTGATTGAAATACCAAAGCGATAAATAAGCACCAGCAATGGCTAATGGGACTGTAAGCATGATGATAAACGGATCGACAAAACTTTCAAACTGTGCAGCGAGTACGAGATAAATCAAAATCAAAGCGAGTATAAATGCGAATTGAACATTTGAAGTGCTTTCTGAAAAATCACGTGACGGTCCGGCAAGGGCGGTGGAAAATGATTCATTAAGCACTTTTGCATCAATTCTTTTCATCTCATCAATACCATCACCAATGGTTTTTCCCGGTGCCAATCCTGCAGAAACAGTTGCCGACATGTAGCGGTTGAAGTGATACAATTGAGGCGGATTACTTTGCTCCTGTATTTTTACAATGTTGTCTAGTTGAATTAATTCTCCGGAGTTGTTTCTCAAATACAATGATTTCAAATCAAGCGGTTCATCGCGGTTTTCCCTGTCAACCTGCCCGATTACCTGGTACTGTTTTCCATTCATCATAAAATAACCGAATCGTTGTCCGCTAAACGCCAATTGAATGGTTTGTCCGATTTCCATAATAGAAAGACCCAATGATTTTGCTTTGTCGCGGTCGATGGACACAACTAACTCAGGACGATTGAATTTTAAATTTACATCTATACCCTGAAAGACATTGCTCTTGCTGACTTCTTCCATGAAAGAAGGAATAACTTCTTTCAATTTCTGCAAGTTCGGAGCCTGCAAAACAAACTGTACGGGCAATGATGTTCTTGCAGCTAATCCCAATGAAATGGTTTGCTCTTGTAAGACAAGTATTTTAGCTTCGGAGTAGTTCGTAACAGTTTTATTAAGATAGCCTGCAATTTGTTGTTGTGTTCGCTTACGGTTCTCAGGATCTTCCAGACCAATGCGGACAAAGCCTGTGTTTACAGCGCCTGAACCTGCAAATGCAGGAGCAGTAACTGTAAGGCAAATTCTTTTTTCAGGAATTGAATCATTCACAAACACCGCCAGTTTCTGCATAAAGTTGTCGGTGTAATCGTAGGAAGATCCTTCCGGTGCAATAACAGCTAACCTGATTAAACTTCTGTCTTCCAATGGCGACAGTTCTGAAGGTAGTAATGAATTAAATAAATAAATCATCCCCATACAGGCAAAAATGATGACAACAGCCAGCCATTTCCTTTTCATAAATGAAGTAAGCGAATCGCGGTAATTGTTTATCATGTTTTCAAAAAACACTTCTGTCTTTACATAAAACCTACTTTGTTTTTTCTTTACACGAATCAATTTTACATTCAACATTGGAGTCAAAGTCAGCGAAACAAATGCTGATATCAGTACGGCAGAAGCAATTACAATTCCGAATTCTCGAAAAAGCCTGCCTACAAATCCCTCTAAGAATATCACCGGAAGAAAAACGACAGCAAGTGTGATAGAAGTAGATATAATAGCGAAAATGATTTCACTGGTACCTTTATATGCAGCTTCCAAAGGCGACATTCCTTCTTCTACCTTTTTATATATATTCTCTGTAACTACAATTCCATCATCCACTACCAAACCTGTTGCCAAAACGATGGCAAGCAGTGTAAGAATGTTTACAGAAAATCCCATCAGATACATAATAAAAAATGCCCCGATTAACGAAACAGGAATATCAATGAGTGGACGCAAGGCTACCAGCCAGTCACGGAAAAACAGATAAATGATCAGGATGACAAGCACGAGCGCAATAAGTATTGTTTCAGCAACTTCTTTAATTGAGCGTTTTACAAAACGAGTATTATCAAGCGCGATATCGATTTTATAATCTTTAGGAACATCTTTTTTTATTTGCTCCATGCGCTTGTAAAACTCATCAGCAATGTCAATGTAATTTGCGCCGGGTTGCGGAACAACACCGAGGCCGATCATCGGCATGTTGGATTCTCGTAAAACAGTTTCTTCATTCTCAGGACCAAGAACAGCATAGCCGATATCCTGAAGTGATATAGTTTTATTATTGTCGCTTTTGATGATTAAATTATTAAAGCTTTTTTCATCAATAAGTCTTCCAATTGTACGAATGGCCAGTTCAGTTTTATCTCCTGAAATTTTTCCTGCTGGCAACTCCACATTTTCTTTTTGAATAGCCTGTTGCACATCAATTGGCGTGAGATGATAAGCAGCCATTTTTTTAGGGTCCATCCAAATACGCATGGAATATTTTTTCTGTCCCCAAATTTGTACAGTGCTTACGCCGGGTATGGTGATGAGTCTTTGTGCTAAAACATTTT
This sequence comes from Bacteroidota bacterium, assembly GCA_031418215.1. GTDB lineage: Bacteria > Bacteroidota > Bacteroidia > AKYH767-A > OLB10 > JANOXC01. The sequence goes on along the minus strand of JANOXC010000161.1, from coordinate 1,406 downwards.
CTGCAAAATCACTGATCTCAAGATGCGAACGCGATGTGCTTCGAACAGTCATCGAAATGATTGCATCAGCATTGGCATCAGACTTTGTTACGATTGGAATACCGTCAATATCCTGAGGAAGATCTTTTGTTGCCTGTGAAACTTTATCGCGGACATCATTAGCAGCTGTTTCCATATCAGCACCTAATTCAAATTCAACAGTGATGGTACTAGTTCCCTGGTTACTTGCTGAGGTAATGGAACGGATCCCCGCAATGCCATTGATGGATTTCTCAAGTGGCTCGGTAACCTGTGATTCGATAATGTCTGAATTGGCTCCTGTGTAATTGGTTTTAACTGTTATCACCGGAGGGTCGAGGGAAGGATACTCACGCACACCTAAAAATGTATAACCGATACCGCCAAATAAAATGACAAGCAGGTTCACCACAATGGCGAGGACGGGACGCTTGATAAAAATGTGGGAAAAGTTTTTCACTCCGCCAATGAATTACGAATAATTTTGACTGCGCTGCCTGCTTTCACTTGCATGATTCCACTGGTAATAACTGAATCACCTTGTTGCAATCCCTGAATGATTTGTACCCTGTTTCTCGTGCGAACGCCTGCAACAACTCTTACTTCTTCTGCCTTGCCATTTCTGCTTACAAATACTTTATATCCTTTCAATACAGGAATCAGTGATTCTGTGGGTATCATCAGACTACTGTCGGTTCCGGTTAATATAATTTCAATGGTAGCAAATGAACCCGGAAGTATTTTATTTTGTTTATTAGGACAAAGTGCCCTTGCATTAATGGTTCTGCTGTTAACGTCTACTCTTGGTTCTAATCCCGTAATCTTAGCTTCGTAGGAAGCCTGATTTTCCTCTAATGAAAAACGGATGGTATTGCCTTCTTTCATCATTCCGGCATATTTTTCAGGTACAGAAAAATCTATTTTCACAGGATCGATCTGTTGTAGCATGGCGATCTTCGACAATGGAGTTATATAACTTCCTTCACTCACACTTCGTAGGCCAACCATGCCGGTAAAAGGGGCATGAATTTCTGTCTTTGCAATTTGTGCCCGAGTATATTCAATATCAGCTTGAATTGACTCCAGTGAATTAAGTGCGACCTCGTATTCCTCTTTGCTGATACCATTGATCTCCAAAACCCTTTTCTGTCTTTTTTCCTTTTCGCTTGCAAGTGCTTCTTGAGCTTTCAGTTTTTTCAATTGCGCTTGTAAGTCAGCATCATTGATTTTTACCAATAAATCTCCTTTATTGACAATGCTCACTTCTTTAAAATTCAGATGCGTTATTTTCCCTGATGTTTCCGGAACTAAGGCTACTTCTTCATTTGGCAGGATGCTTCCGGTAACAAAAACCTTTCTTTCCAGCGCTTCCGGTTCAACCACCATGG
>JANOXC010000160.1:0-3906 GCA_031418215.1 Bacteroidota bacterium | reverse complement strand
GAGCCCGCAGTTATAAAAGTATCAGTCAACACAACTGACATTGTACTACCCGGATGCCCCACAACAGAAACACCCAATGAGAGCACTTCTTTTGTAATTCCATTTCAAGGTGCAGGCTTAGCACCGGGCATGGCTAAATTTTACATCTTCATCAGAAATGATACCAACGGAATGATTGCAGATTGCAAAATCCTGAATCCAAACGGCAGTACTTTCAACAGTTGGACTTATAGCAGCACCAGCAATAATAAAACATATATAAAAGGTTACTCCAAAACATTACCTGTTACGCCTGGCATCTATACATTCCAGGCAACATATAATGGTATTACATGCTCAAGAAACTTTGAAATAACGAGTGCAACGGCTGTAAATTCCATTGAAAGTTCTGCGGCTTTAAAGGTATTCCCAAACCCTTCCAATGGTAAAATTAGTTTTCAATTTGATAATGAAAGCAATCTAAGTCCTAACAGCATTATTGAAATTTACAATCTTCTTGGCTTGAAAGTCTATCAGACTGCTAACTTAAAATCAAAATCAGAAATTAGTCTTAATGTAGAAAAAGGAGTTTATTTCTACCAATTGAAAAATCGAGACCAACTGCTATATACAGGAAAACTGATTATTAAATAAAATCTGCCTTATTTTTAGCGAATTTGTATTCACAAGCTGAAGGAAGTTGTATTATAGTGCTGTGTCGATTTTTCAAAATAGCTTTTCCATAATTTCTTTTGACGAATATGATTACCTTTGATGTTCATAAATATTGAACACCTTAAGTTATTAATCAAAAAATATATTCTACATGTCATCAGAACAACCCACAAGGAGAAAGTTTTTAGAATTATTAGGCATTACTGCTGGCGCCTCTTTGCTCAGCACAGGTGCAATGGCTGAGTTCACAAATCAAACCGAAATACGACGATTAAACCCTGATCAACAGGCGTTCATGATTAAGTATGGCACATGGATGAATGAATTTATGGAAGTCATAAAAATTCAGAAAACTGATCCTGATAATTCTGACAATCAAAAAAAGATGATTGCATTAACTGAACAAGCCGAAGTTTTTCAACCCCAACTTACTGCATACATGAAAGACGAAACATTTGCCCTTATCTATCATGCATCCATTCAACAAATGAGAAGTGAAATTTAAATCGATTTTCAACTAACGATTTGTCGGTTATGAAAAATACTATTTTACATAAAGCAAATACAAGAGGCGATGCCAATCATGGCTGGCTTCAAAGCAAACATACCTTCAGCTTTGCCAATTATCAAAATGACGAACGCATGCATTTCGGTGTGTTGCGTGTGCTGAATGATGACACAGTTGCTGCCGGAATGGGTTTTGGCACACATTCGCATGATAATATGGAAATTATTTCCATTCCGTTAGAGGGCGACCTTGAACATAAGGATAGTATGAATAATGTTACTGTAATAAAAAAAGGCGATGTTCAGGTAATGAGTGCAGGTACCGGAATCTTCCATAGTGAATATAATAAAAACAAAGACAAATCCGTGAAATTTCTGCAGATTTGGCTTTTCCCAAACAAGAGAGATGTTACCCCGCGTTATGACCAGATAACTTTAAATATGGAAGACCGTCATAACAAATTGCAACAAATACTTTCTCCTAATCCTGATGATGCAGGTGTGTGGATCCATCAAAATGCCTGGTTCCACCTTGGAAAATTTGATAAAGGCACAACAGTAGAATATGCTTTAAAAGGAAAAGGAAATGGTTTATATGTTTTTAATCTGAATGGTGATGTTAAAATCAATGATCAGCTATTGAATACCCGTGATGGTTTTGGCATTTGGGATATCGAAATGGTTTCCATCAAAGCAGAATCTGACACTGAGTTTTTATTAATGGAAGTACCAATGGCAGTTTGAAGGTAAAACGAATATATAATTTCTTAAATTTCATTCATTTTCATTATTTTTTTCAATATCAGATTTCATTTATTAAAACCTAAAAGAATTATGTTTGCATAACAGCTCTACCCTGAAAAGACAAAATTTCAATACAGATTATGCAATTAACAAAGTCCTTCCGCGCTTTTTTTGAAAGTGAAAAATCCGGTGGACTTCTGCTGATTATCGTTACATTACTATCAATTGCTTTAGCTAATTCCGCTTTTCAGTTAAGCTATACCCGGTTTTGGAATATTGAATTTGCAGGACATAATTTGGTACATTGGATTAATGATGGCCTCATGACCATCTTCTTCCTGCTTATTGGATTAGAGTTGGAAAGAGAAATTTATCAAGGCGAACTTTCCACCTTAAAAAATGCCATGTTGCCACTTTTTGCTGCTTTCGGCGGGATGATAATTCCTGCAGGGATATTTATATTGTTTAACTATGGAACAGCCACACAAAGTGGTGCAGGCATTCCCATGGCAACAGACATTGCTTTTGCAATTGGCATATTATCCTTGCTTGGTAATAAAGTTCCTGCATCACTTAAAGTCTTCCTTACTGCATTAGCCGTTATTGATGATTTAGGAGCTATTATCATAATTGCTGTTTTTTATACAACCAATTTATTGTTGACAAACTTATTTCTTGCACTAGGTATATTTATAATTTTATTGATCTTAAACCGTTTGAAAATACGGAACCTCATTATTTATTTGATTGGTGGTGTTTTCATGTGGTATTTCATGTTACAATCTGGCGTACATCCAACCATTACCGGAGTGCTGCTGGCATTTGCTTTACCATTTGGTGATGGTAAAGAAAACTCTCCATCCTATATTGTACAACATTTTCTTCATAAGCCTGTTGCATTTTTTATTCTTCCATTATTTGCTTTAGCAAATACTTGTATTACATTGGAAAATGATTGGTATTCTGGTATTTTGTACCCCGGCAGTATCGGCATCATTGCAGGTCTTATTATAGGAAAACCCTTAGGTGTTTTTATCCTTTCTTTTATAGGAGTTAGTTTTGGATTATGTGCATTACCTCATGACTTAAAATGGAAAAACATCCTGGGAGCAGGCATGTTGGCCGGCATTGGTTTTACCATGTCCATTTTTATTACATTGCTTGCTTATGATAACATTGGTTTGATAACCCATGCAAAAATGGCCATCATCATTGCGTCTATTGTTTCCGGAGTTGTAGGATTTATGTGGCTTAAAGTAAGTTTCAAAACCGGCCAAAAAAACTGATTACAATCAATGCAGTTGCTGATGCAAATCGTTTAACTTCCATTCGGATAAATGTACTTTTGAGTATTGAAAAAATGGTTTAACAATTTAAAAACTAAACAAAATGTCAACACTCACCTTATCTAGAAGAGGTTTGCTACCAAAAATTGCAAACGACCTGTTTGATACAGGAAATTTCTTCACACCACGCATGTTTGACTTCAACGGTGATTATCCGGAAATGGATTTTGCCGTACGAATGCCTTCTGTAAATATTATTGAAAACACCAAGGATTTTAAAATTGAAATGGCAGCTCCAGGTATGGAGAAAAAAGACTTCAAAATTGAAATGGACAATGATCTGCTGACCATCAGTGCAGAGAAAAAAGAAGAAACCAAAGAAGAAAAGGAAAATTATATGAGAAAAGAATATTCCTTTAATGCCTTCACTCGCTCTTTCCGCCTGCCCGAAAACTGCATAACAGATAAAATTGATGCCAAGTACGACAATGGTATTCTTCACCTGATCCTTCCAAAAAAAGAAGTTAAGATTACCAAACCCACCAAGGAGATAAAAGTTTCCTGATTTCCTAAGTGTCCTTTGTTTTGGAAAGGAAAAATTCCTGCTCGCAAGGGCAGGATTTTTTTCTTTATTGTGCTTCCCCATCAATTAAAAACATGTGACTATATTTACATGGATGAAATTTTGAATTCATCAAATAAACAACTCCAACGA
>JANOXC010000159.1:0-20277 GCA_031418215.1 Bacteroidota bacterium | reverse complement strand
GCTTACATCACCGGTTTGATAAGCAACAATGGTTGCCACACCATCATTGATGTCCCAGTCCATAACAATTCCGAAAACTGTTTTTATTTTATTGTTGAATTTCAACTTTAATGATTGCGGTGTTGCAGAAAGTGCCAGGCTACGTAACTCATCATATTTATTGTTGCTGGGCGGCAAATTTGTCTCCAGGTTGACTGTTTGTGCAAAAGTTTGCTTTGGAACCAAAAACAAGCCTGAAAAAAAAAGGGTAACAAAAAGGAGGAATTTGATTTTCATTTCAGTTATGTGTTGAAGAGTAAAGGTATACAGATTTATTGCAATTAAAGCCACTTTTACAACTTCAACACAAAAAACACATCGCTTGCACGCACTTGCAGTACATGACAGCGATCTTTCAAATTATCCTGTTTATCCATTGCTTGCTACCTGAACAACGACATTCTTACCTAAGGTCTTAAATCGAACGCCGTTTATTTGTTCAACAGTAATCGTAATGTGACCTGTTTTACTCATGTTTACATCTCTGACCGTACCTGATTTTCCCGCATGTGTCCCTCCAACGACCGTACATTGGTCGCCATCTTTTAATTTAGCAGGTGATTTTGTTTTCATTTTAATAATTTATTTGAGTAAACAATTAAAGATTCTTTTCTGTTGTTTTATTTTCTTCTTAGTAAATGTAGTTGTTAAGATTCCTTTAGCCGTAAAGGTTTCAATGGGATTTTTGTATAATTTCCTGACTTGCTCTTCAGTTAGTGAAATATGAAATACCAGTGATGGTACAAAATCCAAGGAGTCAGATAAACATTTCACACTATCTAAAACCAGGGATGAATTGTTTGTAAGTTGAAGATCAATAGTCATTGATGCGTTTTGTATACTTTCTGCAAAAAAAATATTGGAAGTTGCAGTAAAATAAATCATATATTTCGTATCACTAGCGTTGCGTTAAATATACTTAAAGTTCTTTGAAAGTGTTGGTATTAAAGGGTTTCAGCCGAAGTTGACTTGGCGTCGATTTGAAATATTTTAGACTTTTCTTTGCATAAACTATTGATTATGAATAAAGGAAAGATGGCGTTCACGCAAGTTATGGAGTTTGCATCACAGGATGTATTTAAGAGATGTGTAGACAGGTATAATGGTCATTATCGTGTTAAGTCATTTAGTTGTTGGAAGCAGTTTCTTTGTTTAGTATTCGGTCAATTGACTCATCGTGAAAGCATGAGTGATACGATGCTTTGTCTGAGTTTAAATCCAGATAAGTTATATCATATAGGTATTGGAAAACTTGTGGATAAATCTTCTGTTTCAAGAGCAAATGAATCGCGTGATTGGCGCATCTATCAGGATTTTGGTTTAAAGTTAATTGAACAAGCGAGAATTATTTATGAAGGTGATAACCAATTGAGGGTGGATTTGAAAGGTGATGTGTTTATATTGGATTCGACAACTGTTGATTTGTGCTTAGAAGTATTTTGGTGGGCGCCATTCAGGAAGACGAAAGCTGCAATTAAGATTCATACTCTGCTTGATGCAAAGACCTCTATACCAGAATTTATTTTTATTACTGATGGTAAAGTGCATGATGTAAATATACTTGACGAGTTAAACATTCAGAGAGGAAGCTACTACTTAATGGATAAGGCATATATAGATTTTAGCAGATTATTTTATGTAAATCTTGAGAAGGCATACTTTATAGTTCGAGCGAAGGACAATATTCAGTTTAAGAAGTTAAATTCAAGAAATACAGATAAGGATTCAGGTATAATTAGTGACCAGGATATTTACTTAACTGGACCACTATCAAAAGATAAATACACAGATAAGTTGAGACGAATAGAATTTTACGATTCAGAATATGACAGGTACCTTGTATTTATAACTAACAACTTCGCCGTAAAAGCAAAAACCGTAGCACAACTTTACAAGCACAGATGGTATGTAGAAATATTCTTCAAATGGATAAAACAAAATCTCAAGATAAAGTCATTTTGGGGCCAAAGTGAAAACGCTGTGCGTATTCAGATATGGGTTGCAATCTCAGTTTATGTAATGGTAGCAATCGCAAAGAAAAAACTCAACATAACCAACACCCTGTATGAAATACTTCAATACATTAGCATATGTCCATTTGAAAAAACTCCATTGTTTAAAGTTTTTTCAGACAACAAACTCCAAGAAATCAAAGAACAATATTCTAATCAACTGAAATTCAAATACTATTAACGCAACGCTAGTGATTTCGTATCAATTGTTGTGTCTAGATAGTTGACCTGTTTATTAATCATCAGGCTATAATTATCTTTTGATCTTGTAACACTGGTGAAAGATTCAATGCCCTCAACTTTATTTTTAGAAGTTAAAATACATGAACAATTTTGCCCCATCAACAATAATGGAAGAATAGAAAAGGAAAAGAGTAAGCTAACTCGCTTCATACCTGTTTTTTTTAATATTTCCTTCAAGTAACCAACAATTTAATTTCTCTATTGTTTCAAGTTTAACTCAAAATATCTTTTTTGATAACAGGAACAGGGCATTCCATATTTCTGTGTTTTGGCAATGTTTTTATACTGTTGAAGTATGATTCTGCGCAACGGGAGTAAACAATTTATATTGGGTTCTGGTTGTACCAAATTAAAATTCTCAGGTTCCTTTAGCATGTTTGTTAAAACCAATATCTTTGAGTGAACTGGTGTGAAACATCAGTGTGAAATAATAAATTTAAAAAGCAACTGTTTTTCAAAATCAGGTGTAATTACTTTTCCGAGATATAAACCATTGGCTTCATTTGAAATATCAATTGAAAAGTGTTTATTGTTGTGTTTTTCAGATTTAATTAGTTTGCCTTGTTGATTGTAAATAACAAGCTGGTAAGGTCTTACATTCTCAAAATTGATATTACCATTTAGAACATCAGAAACAGGATTGGGATAAACCGACATATATTCTTTCAATGAGATTTCTTCAGTCCCAATATTAATTGGAGGAACGGCTATCAGGGTGGTGGCGGTGTTTGTAAGTATTGGCAGATTAAAATCGAAATATATATATGCTTTGTTTTCCAATGCTGTCCCAAGTGTAAGGGATCGAAAACATTTTACTGCATACTTAACAAAACCATGACTGCCTGGTTCATCAGCTGTTGCTGCAGGAAGAAAAATATTATCAAAATAATAAGTTGTGATTCCCTGTCCTTCCAATGTATAGGTCATGGGATGGCTTGAAGCAATGATTCTGAAAGTACTCAGATCAAACAACCTGCTTATTGTATCAATGATATGGATGTTATCTGCCTGAAAATTGCCGAGGTTTTGAAAGCGGATTGTATAAATCATTTCATCACCATTCTGCACTTGCGTTGGTGTAATGTAATGATTATAATTTGCAGATTTATCATTGGGATCGTATGAACCAACCACATGAGCATTTATTTCTGAAAAATTATTTGATGGGACAGTATCGCCGATCACAGGGTTAATAATTGCTGAGCAATGAATCGGTGTGTTTATTGGAGTCATAAAGTTAACTTCGGTTTCTACTGTGAAATTCCGAGATTCAAACATGTCCAATGAATCTACAGCAAACAGGAGGGTGTCTCCATTAATTAATGGAGTAACAGAAGCACTGATATAAGTAAGGCTGGAATCCAGTATTACTTCCAGTTGTGTTGGAATAACAACAGTTCCATTGTTCCTTACAGTCACATCTAATTTTGTTTTAAACCCGTTACGAAATGGAGTTCTGTTGGTAATATCGGCAGCCATTTCATAAACACCAGGCAAAAAATGAATGCCAAAGTCCTGGTTGCTTGCAGCTCCGTTGGTCAGATAATAGGATGGATATACACTACTATAGGGGGAAGGGAACACCGGTTTTAATGTATCACCAATGGCATCAGTAAAGAAAGAGTAATCACCGATAAGTGTTGTATTGATGGCGTTATTGTTAGGCGCGGTGTGAAGAATTATTCCCTGAATTCCATTTTCATTGATGTCTTTCACTCCATTATTATTTAAATCAGAATAAACATTTCCTGTAATTAATTGTAAAGTATTCCGCTCTCGCCATACACTCATACCACCTAAATAAAGATTTCCATTCAGTGCTGTAACCACTTCATCACCATAAGAAGTAATAACTAGGTTTATAGGTATATTATATTGCAGCCAGTTATCACCATGATCAAATGAATAATAAAGGCCTCCGATGTTTATTGTAGTTGCAAACCACACACCATTAACTATAGAAACAGATCTTGGTAGTTTACCTGTCGGAAATCCAATGTTGGCAGGGGTGTACCAGGTAAGGCCAGAATCGGAAGATACTAAAAACTGTGAACCTCCTCTGTAGGTAATATAATTATCGAGTGTAATCAGTTGTTCATGTTGCACACCAGGAGAAGAAACACAATGAACACCTTCCCATTGATTCAAAGAAAAATCATATTTGCAAATAACATCATGTAAGCCATCAAGCATATATAGCTCGTTATTACAAACTGCCATTGGTCCGCCATATACATTTCCTGAAGTACATGAAGAGGGAGTTAAGACGGGGTTGATTGTGTCCCATGTTGCACCCCAGTCGTCAGTATAAGCGCAGCCATATGAACTTTCTGATGTAACAATTATTCTTCCGTTAATTGATGCAACAGCAGCGGGAACATTAATAAAAGGTCCAGGCATTGAATCCCACGTTAACCCGTTATCAGTTGTAAAACATACTTTATTTGAATTTGAAATTAACAATACAGTATCACCATTAAAAAAAGGCCTGACAATATCACTGCCGGCTCCGATAATATTTTCCCAGGTAGCACCGGCATTATGACTTGTATATACTATTTCATCTGCTTTTGCATACAATACTCCTTTATTGTTTTGTAGATAAGTTATTATGCGGGAATTGATACCCGTTTCAGTTGTGAAATAATTTGCACTACCGTAGTTATATCTGTACAAATTACTGTAATTATTAATCAGCCATTCCCCGTTTGACAGATAGATTGCATCATCGTCATTAATCCAGAAAAATTTAGCCGGAACAGGTGATGTTATCCATGTATTACCTCCATCTGATGATTCATATTGTAAATTCGGTTGGGATTGTGTCCTCGTTGCATAAATTTTACCGTTGAAAAATGTAACACGATCTGTACCATTGAATATGTTCAATCCCAAGGTATCCCATGTAAGTCCAAAATCCGATGTCCTCGCAATAAATGAATGATACGTTGAAGCAACAGTATAACCTGTGCTTTTATATATAAAATTATTAATAACAAGAGCACTTTGAGATGAATAATTAGAGTCTAGTAAATTCCAGGATATACCACCATTATCCGATAAGTATGTTGCAGCCAGAGTTGTATAGGTATTATATAAAAGGTATTGATCTCCATTCAACAATAACATGCTGTTACCGCCAAGGGGAAGCGTAAGCGGTGACCAGGTCTGACCAAGATTGTACGAAACATAATAATTAATACTGTTTGATGCTAATAAGTATGAATTGCCACGTGTTATTTTAGAATTAGAATAGAAATAGGAATTTTGTGTCATTACTAATACGGGGGAATTCCACGTTACGCCATTATCATAACTTGACATATACATCATATCATAATTCGTTGTTGTTCCCTGTCTATGTTCATATAATACAGCTACTGTATCACCGTAGGATTTAATAGCCATAGTCTTGAAATTTAAAAAGGGATGCTTGTGCCAGGTCAGTCCTTCATTCGATGAAACAAAAACACTGGCATTGTATGCTGCCCATATTTCATTATTGTTAATCCTCTCCAGCGACCAGCAGTATGCGCCCCCCGTTGGTTGATCCAGTTGAAGCCATTGTGCATTTGCGAATTTTGAAAATAGAATTAGTAAGCTAAGAGCGAGAATATTTTTCATAGTCGGTTTATTGGTTGGTATAGTGAATGTGTTCTGATATGGCTGAGTTTCTCAAAGATAACGCTATTAGTTATTCTGACTGTTCCAGATTTTATTTGAGCTATGCAGGTCTGAGTTATTAGTTGTTCCTAGTCACATCAGGTAATTCATTTACTACCATTGTCGTTGCTACCTATTCCCTCTTGCCTATCTACTTTCAGCATCCAAAGCTTTTTCAGCGTAGGATACTTTTTTCTTCCCCCCTGATCCACCGAACATTAACTGCCCGGCATTGATACCGTCATTTTTATAGATTATATTAGAGTCCAAAGAAATGACTGCAATACAATCAATCAAAAAATGATCCCCGATAGCCTCCGTACCGTTGTCCACATGGACCTCGACTGTTTCTTTGTCTCTGTGTCGAGACTGATTAATCCTAAATTAAATAACAGGCCTGTCATTGTAGGCGGCGGTGAGCGCGGTGTAGTGGCGGCCTGCAGTTATGAGACGCGTGTATTCGGCGTGCATTCAGCAATGCCCATCAAACTGGCAAAACGACTTTGTCCCGAAGCCATCATCATCCGTGGTGATTATGATGAATACAGCAAACATTCCGATGTAGTTACACAAATCATCTGTGAAAGTGTACCCTTGTATGAGCGCCCCAGCATGGATGAATTTTACATCGACCTGAGCGGCATGGATAAATTTTTCGGCTGTTACAGTTTTGCTACGGAGCTGCGGCAGCGAATCATGAAAGAAACGCACCTGCCTATTTCATTTGGTATGTCGAAAAACAAAACGGTGAGCAAGGTGGCTACTGATGAAGCAAAACCCAACAACCAAATGCACATTGCTTACGGTACAGAAAAAGATTTTTTAGGACCGCTCTCCGTAAAAAAAATTCCCATGATTGGAGAGAAGACGTACCAACTGTTGCGCAGCATGGGTGTTGAAAAAGTTTTTACACTGCAACAGATGCCAATGGAATTGTTGCAACATGTACTCGGAGAAAACGGCGCCACCATCTGGAAAAAAGCCAATGGCATCGACAACTCTCCCGTAGAGCCGTACAATGAACGCAAGAGCATGGGTACGGAAGAGACTTTCGATAATGATACTATTGATATCACCTTCCTCAACTCACTGCTCATTAAAATGACGGAGCGGCTGGCCTACCAACTGCGCACTGCAAACAAACTCACGTCTTGTTTAACAGTAAAGATCCGTTACTCCAATTTCGATACGCATACCATGCAGTGCCGCATCCCCTATTCTTCCAGCGATCATACACTCATTGCACGCACCAAGGAATTGTTTGCGAAATTGTATAACCGCAGAATGCTCATTCGACTTATTGGTGTCAAGCTCAGTCACCTCGTAGGTGGCGGCCACCAGATCAATTTATTTGAAGACAGTGAAGAGATCATCAACCTCTACCAGGCCATGGATAAGATGCGCCGGCGTTATGGGGAAGACAAAGTGCAACGCGCCATTGGCATGGATGCCGTAATGAAAAAGTTTAATCCTTTTAATGGGCTTGCGAGAATTTAATTAGCTAATGAGATAATTAGCCAATAGCCAATGAATTTGAAAATGAAGCACAATCTACTCCCAGATGCTTTTTGGCGAGGACGCCAACCAGTACAGAAAAAATCAACTCCCTCTCTGTCGGAGAGGGCTGGGGTGAGGCTGAATCACCAATTTGAAAATGGAATATCATATAGAATAGCAAAGCAAATAACAGTTTGTCCAAGGTTGGCGTCCTCGCCGACCTTCCTGAGGTAATAAATGCAGAATGGTCATAGGGAAGGGCAGCAAAAGCAGACAGCAGATAAAAACGTTCATATATTCTATTGCGTATGTATAATACCCTTATATTTGATTAGGATATCATCTGGGCCATCATTTTGGATTGAATAAGTATAGAGAATTTGTTTTTTTAAAATCAATAATTCACCTATTATTTTAACAGTGTAAAACGCAAAAAAATGAAAACCACATCACAATTAGCGAGTATCGAGTATCGAGTATCGAGTATCGAAGCAATACCGGGCAGTTAAATTACTCTTTTTCATGTTAATAATGAATAGCAGTCTTTTAGCACAACCGGTAATTGATGATGCAATTTATACCAGTCCTGCGACAGTTGTGGTAAATGGACCGATTAATAATCCCCCACATCATCTTAGTTGTGATGGGCTAACTTATCGAAGCGGAGCCTTGACATTAGCTGTTTTCGCCTGGGATAATAAAGACCAGGGTTGGGCTTACGATGACGGGTCCATTCATCAAATGTCCTATTATGTTAACAATATAAGTCCGGTGCCCGATGTTATCCGTCCGGAAATTGCATTGGTTAGTATAAATGATGGTGATGAAATATATGCAGTTATTGTATATAGTTTTGATGATGGAGTTGACATTCAGACATATTATGAAGCTTATCAATGGAATGGAAGTGCTTTTCCTTCAACTCCAACTTATGATGGAGTTATGCAGATTGTAAATAATAACAATGTTGTAATCACTGCTGCAGGTGATCAATACGGCCATTTAATTATTGTTAATGATGATGGAACACAATCTAGTGCTGCATTAACTCAATTAACGGCCTATATTGACAGTGGGACAGGGAATCTTGTTTTTGGTACGCAGGGTTCTATCACTTTCAATTCAGTCGATATTTGGGAACCCGATGCAGATATCACATTTGACAATATAGATGCTGCACCGAATGATGCAAGGGCTTATTTTACTTTTATTACCAATTCCTCCATTGATGTAATAGCAGCAGCGGTTGATTTTAGGGATTTATTTGGAGGTGGTAGTTATGATACCTACACCATATCACCACCATTTCCACAATTAGCGGCCATAAGCAGTAGCTCATGTATCCTTAGTCATCCATCCATTGCTGTTAATGATGGATATAATGCATACCAAAATAGTTATCTGCCTCATGCAGCAGTTGCATATAGCGAAGATTGCAGCGGCGACCAGGCCATCCGTTTGTTTGGAGTCAGAGCAGATACCTTTGCCACCTCTTCCATTATTTTAAATACAACTTATACCAGCCCTTTTTTAAATGCAAATCCAACAGCAGTTGCCGCGCCCTATGAAATACAAAGCATAGTAGCATGGGATTTTGATGATAACTCCGGAGGATCTGGTTATTATCTAGAGGGTCTTGCACATGGTGCTACTTATACATTAGCAACCAATACCTATGCATCATTTACAAACGATATGCAGGTGCAAACTTCTAAATTCAACGGTGGAACAGGGGACCAAAATACAACTGTTACTACAGCATCAGGGTTAGGTGAAAATGTTTTAATTTATTTTTATTATGACGATGCTGCAATTTCAGGCCCTTCTTCGCAATATGGAAAAAGATTAGAATACAAAGTTCGTCCATTTGGAAATTCTCAACTTCGCAATTCAAAATCTATAAATGTATCTGATAATATTGTTGTTTATCCAAACCCGGTTAAATCAAATCTTTCTTTGCACTCTTCTTTTATTGCAACATCTGTTGTATTAACGGATGTAATAGGCCGAAATATTGGAAGTTTTTATGGCAATACCAATGAAATAGAAACTGCTCTTAATAGTAAAATAGTTCCGCTACATCGAGGTATATACTTTTTGAAATTATATGGGGATAATGGAATAAGCGGTTCAGTTAAATTTATCAAAGAATAATATGCTTGGCCTGATTAAAACAAGGTTGCTACTAATAGCAACCTTGTTTATACAAACAGCATATAGCCAGCCCATTTATAAAATCTGGGACAATGCGTTACAGGGAAATTATAGGGATGGCTCATTTTTGGAGATGATTAGAACAAGCGGTAATAATTTATTAGTGGCATGTCTCTCTGCTTCTGATTCTGGATATGATAAGACCATGGAATTATATTTGAATAATACTTTTACAGAGCCTTGGATTTTAATGCTTGATCAAAATGGCAATAAAATATGGGACAGGGATTTTTATGGTGCCGAGGCCACTAGAGGTATAACTCAACTGAATGATAGTACTTTTGTATTATTATGTTTCATTGCTGGAGGTGGAGGTGCAATTGGCAGCGATGTTTCTGCACCAGTAACCGGTAATATAGGTGGGCCAGGATGTTGGATTGTTGCTTTTGATTCTCTTGGTAATAAATATTGGGACAAACAGTTTGACCCTGGGGTAGATACTATACAGAATGTAAATCATATTATTTTACCGTATGATGTAAAAGCTGTAGGAGGTAAAATATATATAACGGGACGTGCAGCTACAATTCCAAATTTTTATGGTGGTGATTTAACTGCGGTGAATTGTCCGAATTATCCGTCTAATGCTGCTGGGCAAGCTGTACACAATGCATTAGATCATACGGACATGTTGCTTTATGAAGTAACACCAGGGGATAGTTTGACCAATACCTGGCAACAACTATATGGAGGAGATAGTGTGGAAATCCCAACTACTATTTTTCCTATTGGTTCCGATGGTTTTTTGATTGGAGGAATTACTTCTTCTCAGGCATCTTGTAATCAAACGGTAAGTTCTTATATATATCCCTACTATGATTTTTATGTGGTAAGGACTAACCCGGTGGGAAATATAATTTGGCAGGAGCGATACGGTGGCAGCAAAAATGACTGGCTGAATGGCATTGTAGATGCAGGTAATGGCAATTTTTTATTGTTTGGACGAACATTATCACCAATGAGTTTCGATGTAAGCAGTAATGGATACAACGATACCTCATTGTGGATGATTAAAATTGATGGTTCAGGAAACATAATATGGGATAAAAGATATGGGGCTTGTAATGGGTTTTCAATTAAAGGAAACGAAGGAGGGGGTGTTAACAATGAATACTGCTCAAATACCGTAGGTGGTATTCGCACATTTGATGGAGGCTATTTATTTGTGAGTAATGTTACAAATAGTTCGCCTTGCGGTGATGTTAGCGAACCGGGGCAAGGTTTAGAAGATTATTGGATGTTGAAATTAGACAGTGCAGGAAATAAAGTCTGGGATAAACGATTTGGAGGGCCTGGCATAGATGTTCCGGAGCAAGTAGTGGAAATGAGTCCCGGATATTATATTGTTGCCGGTTACACACGCGGTCTAAATGCAGCACAACAGGCAGCAGGTGGAGATAAATCAGAAGTTACAATAGGTACAATGGATATCTGGTTGATTGGTGTGGCCGACAGTGCAGCCATACTTGCTGCTGTAAATAATATTGAAGAAAGTAAAGTAGAGCTGAAAATGTATCCTAATCCATCAAATATAAGTATCACCCTTGCCATTTCAAAAGGAGAAGGCAATAATTATTATTTGAATATATATGATGTAACAGGTAAAAAACAATTCAACCGGCAAATTGGCTCAGCGGCAAATATTAATATCTCTAACCTGAAGGAAGGAATGTATATAGTGGAAGTGAAGGATGAAAAAGGTCATTTTGCCCGAAGGAAACTGGTGAAAAATTAAAAAGTCCATTGGCATGGATGCCGTGATGAAAAAGTTTAATCCTTTTAATGGGCTGGCGAGAATTTGAAATAATTAGCCAATGTGATGATGAGCCAATTATCCAATGAATTTGAAAATTTGATAATTCGACTCCCGATAGCTATCAGGATTGAAAATGGAGACTTAAGAATGATGAAGGTCACTTTCACCATCATGCGAAGAACAAATGTTATAATTTATATAATATCCAGCCCTTCTGTTTTAAGCCTAGTGGATTGGTGTATAGAGGACAAAGATTATAAGAAAGAATTTAGTTCAGATAAGAAAAGTCTTATTGGTTAAAGAGATTTTAAGCCAAGCCAAGATTAAAATTGGAGGGCCCTGGAGCGGGCATAGAAAAATCAAGCGAATAAATGAATGCCCAAGCCCATATCAAATACCTCCATGTACCACTAAATTGATGCTGGTTGGCGAGGACGCCGACCAGGGACAGAAGGCTCCAAACTTTAAACTCAAAACCTTAAACTTTAAACATCGGTCCCCTAAACCTCCTAAAAATCACATGGTTTGAAGTTAATAACATCATAACCAACCCACATATTTCCCTATTTGTCCGAACCAAAGTGAATTTTATTACATTTGCCCCCTGTTTAACCAAAATCAATAAACAATGTCAGATATCGCATCACGCGTTAAAGCAATCATCGTTGACAAATTAGGCGTTGACGAAAATGAAATTACCAATGAGTCAAGTTTTACCAATGACCTTGGTGCAGATTCTTTGGATACCGTTGAGTTAATCATGGAATTTGAGAAGGAATTTAACATCGCTATTCCTGATGATCAGGCTGAGAAAATTGCTACTGTAGGCCAGGCAGTTGATTACATTACTGCCAACGCTAAATAGTTTTTAATTCCCTCTTCTTCTGGCAGTATAATGGAGCTAAAAAGAGTTGTCGTAACAGGTTTAGGCGCCCTCACCCCGCTAGGTAATACCGTAACCGAATATTGGAACGGATTGCTCAATGGAGTAAGTGGGGCGGCACCTATTACGCTGTTCGATGCTACTAAATTCAAGACGAAGTTTGCTTGTGAAGTAAAAGGCTTCGACCCCACCCAATTTATGGATAGGAAAGAAGCCCGTAAACTCGACCGCTTTGTGCAGTTTGCTTTGGCTTGTGCTGAAGAAGCGGTAAAAGATTCCGGATTGGATACCATTAAGTTTGATCCCGATAGGGTTGGCTGTATCTGGGGATCCGGTATCGGCGGATTAAAAACTTTTCAGGATGAAGTAACCAACTTTGCTACAGGTGATGGCAGTCCACGCTTTAATCCATTCTTTATTCCGAAGATGATAGTAAATATGGCGCCCGGTCATATCTCAATTAAATATGGTTTCAGGGGGCCTTGTTACACTACAACATCGGCATGTGCAAGTTCTACCCATGCACTGATCGATGCTTTTAATTTAATTCGTCTGGGGAAAGCTGATATTATAATGAGTGGAGGAAGTGAAGCAGCAGTCAATGAGTCGGCCATCGGTGGATTTAATGGTATGCATGCCCTTTCCATGAACAATGAAAATGCTGCAACAGCTTCTCGTCCTTTCGATAAAGACAGGGATGGATTTGTTTCCGGCGAAGGTGCAGGCGCAGTAGTATTGGAAGAGTTAAGCCATGCATTGGCACGTGGTGCAAAGATTTATGCTGAAGTAGCCGGTGGAGGAATGAGTGCCGATGCTTATCATATTACAGCTCCACATCCGGAAGGATTGGGAGTAAAAGCGGTAATGTCTGCAGCATTGAACGACTGTGGTACCAAACCAACGGATATCGATTATATAAATGTACATGGAACATCTACACCGTTGGGTGATGTGGCTGAATTAATAGGCATCAAATCCATTTTTGGTGATCATGCGTTTGAGTTGAACATAAGTGCTACCAAGTCAATGACCGGACACTTGTTGGGTGCAGCAGGAGCGATAGAGTCCGTAGCAACAATTCTAGCGTTAAAAAATGATATCGTTCCACCAACCATCAACCACTTTACCGATGATCCGGAAATTGATCCTCGTTTTAAACTTACTTTTCATAAGCCTGTGAAACGAACCATCAGAGCCGCTTTGAGTAATACTTTTGGGTTTGGAGGCCAAAATGGTTCGGTGATTTTTAAAAAATACAGTGCCTGAGAGTGTTAAGGACAGTCTATCGCTTACTTTTTTCAAAGGATAGAAAATTCATACAATCATTACGTAATTTATTAGGCTTTTATCCGGGCAACCTTGCTGTTTATCACCTTGCATTTTCACATCGCTCACTGGCACTGGAAACAGGACAAGGAATAGAATTAAGCAATGAAAGGTTAGAATATCTGGGTGATGCAGTACTTGGTGCAATAGTGGCGGAATTGCTTTTTAAAAAGTTTCCTTATCAAGATGAAGGGTTTTTAACGGAGATGCGTTCAAAGATTGTATCACGCGATAACCTCAAACAGATTGCAATGAAAATCGGAATCAATGAATACCTCCGAAAAGATACCGGACCGGGCTCCTATCGCAGCATGTATGGTGATGCATTTGAAGCACTCATAGGAGCCATCTATTTGGATAAAGGATATCGCAAAGCCCACAAGTTCATTTTTGAACGCATCATCAGGCACCATGTCGACTTGCATGCACTGGAACTCACAGAAAATAATTTCAAAAGTCGCATCCTTAACTGGGGACAGAAAGATAAGCACACTGTTGTTTTTGAAGTCGTGGAGGAAGATGCGAAATCAAAATTGATCAAGGTGCGTCTGATTGTCGATGAAAAGGAAGTATCAACAGGAACTGATTTTGTAAAAAAGAAAGCCGAACAAATAGCTGCGGAAACTGCTTGTAAGCAGTTGGGCTTGCTTTAATCATGAGACTTTCTCACCCAATATAGCAAACAATACATGGTTAACGAACTAACTAAAATAGTTGGCAAACGATATGCTTTTTTGAGAATAAAACTATTCTTTTTGAATAGGCGATTATTCTCATTAAAGTTGTTTCTTTTCCCAATCGAGAATTTTCATTTTTAATTGGGAATTCTAAACCTAAATTTCAGGCTTCAACAACGATCTTCTAAAATAATAATGTGAAAAACCTGAAATCATGAAAACAAAAATTTCGATTTTACTATCCTGAAATTGACGGAGGTATTGTTTTCAGATGCAACAAACAATTACAGTTATTCTGACAGCAGCAGTGCTCCCAGTGCATCACAGGCAAGTATATATATGAAATCACCCGGCACAGTTCGTCTAGCCCTTCTGAATATCAGTGGCCAGGTAGTGCAGGAGCTTTGTGATGAGAAAAATGTGAATGGAAGCTTAATATATAATATGAATCGAATCACAGGACTCAATTCCGGAGTATATTTTGTTCGTTTTGAAACAGAAGCCGGGACAGCGGTAAAACGCGCTGTGATCTTGTAAACTATTTTCAGGAGAGAAATAAATATTAATTAACAATCCCGTATTCATAGGTAATGAATCCGGGATTGTTGATTTTTAACCAACGGCATCCGCAATCAGTTAATTATTTTTATCACCTTTACCTTAAAGATTTGCTTTGCAACAAGAGATCATTTTTTTTAACCAGTAACCAGTAACCAGTAACAATTTATCATATGGATGATTTTATGAATGCAGCTATTGCCGAAGCACGTCAGGGGCTGAAGGAAGGAGGAATTCCAATAGGGTCAGTATTGGTAAAAGATGGAAAAATTGTTGGCAGAGGCCACAATCAGCGCGTGCAACAGAACGACCCCATGACACATGCCGAAATCGACTGTTTACGTAATGCCGGCAGAATTGGAAACTATAAGGGAACGGTTCTTTATTCCACCTTAATGCCCTGTTATTTATGTGCTGGAGCTGTTGTGCAATTTGGGATTAAGAAAGTGATTGTGGGAGAATCAAAGACTTTTCCGGGTGCAGTTGAATTCATGAAACAACATGGCGTGGAGGTAATAAACCTTAATAACCAGGAATGCATTCAGCTGATGGAGGATTTTATACGTGATAATTCACAATTATGGAATGAGGATATTGGAGAGTAGACAATCTTTCAATGTTCCCTTTCATTTTGTCATCCTGAATGTAATGAAGGATCTAAAGATCTTGATGGGAGAATGGTTATTCTGTTAAATAATAATTATTCTATGCGAATGTAATAGATACTTCGTTCCTCAGTATGACAACTTAAGATGTTTAAAGCAATTTATCCTTTGACAGCATTTTTAGAATTTATATATTTACAACTCATATAAATCGCATTATGGCAACTTTAACCCTCAAATACCCTGCAGTAAAAAATTATATATCAGGGAAATTTATCCCTGATGGCAATAAATCAATGGATGTTTTAAGTCCATTAACAGGAAAAGTGATATCCACTGTTCCATTGTCTACAGCCGGTGACCTTGATACCGCGGTAAAAGCAGCACAAGAAGCTTTTCCTTCATGGTCAGCAACACCCATTAAAGAACGTGTTCAAATTTTTTATCGATACAAAGCATTATTGGAAAAAAACCTGAAAGAATTGGCAACGTTGGTGCATGAGGAAAATGGCAAGACAATGGATGAAGCGACTGCAGAAGTGGAAAAGAGTATAGAGCTTACAGAATTTGCTTGTTCGTTGCCGCAATTGATATCCGGTGAATTATTAGAAGTGAGCCGAGGTGTGGAATGTCGTGTAGAACATAAACCATTGGGTGTAGTTGCATCCATTGCACCGTTTAATTTTCCTCACATGGTTCCACACTGGACCATTCCTAATGCACTTGCACTTGGAAATTGTATGATATTAAAACCTTCTGAACAGGTTCCGGTTTCATCCAATCGCATTGCTGAAATGCTTAAGGAAGCAGGATTGCCTGATGGGGTATTTAATATTGTAAATGGTGATAGAGAAATAGTTGAGGCCATTTGTGAACATCCCGGTATTGAAGCAGTATCATTTGTCGGATCTACTAAAGTTGCTAAAATTGTTTATAAACGTGCTACATCAAGCTTGAAAAGATGTACGGCATTAGGAGGTGCAAAAAATCATTTAATTGTGTTGCCCGATGCACATCCCGACATGACGGCATCCAATGTTACAGCCTCTATGAGTGGTTGTGCAGGACAGCGTTGCATGGCCGCATCAGCAATGGTAGCTGTTGGAAATATTGATGTGATAGTGAGTAAAATTTGTGAAGAGGCGAAAAAAATAATTCCCGGAAAAAATTTAGGATCTGTAATTACCAAAGAAGCAAAAGAGAGAATTGAAAAATACATTGATGAAGCAGAAAAAGCCGGAGCAAAAATTTTAGTGGATGGACGTAATTGCAAAGTTGCAGGGTTTGAAGATGGATTTTATGTGGGGCCAACGGTAATTGATTTTGTTACACCAGATATGGCGATTGCAAAGGAAGAAGTGTTCGGACCTGTATTGGCAATCATCCGGGCAAAAGATTTAGATGAAGCAATCGATATAGAAAATAGTTCCAATTATGGAAATGCTGCATCTGTATTTACACAAAGTGGAGGATTAGCACGCCAAGTTATGGATCGTGCAAGTGCCGGAATGATTGGCGTAAACGTAGGCGTTCCTGTGCCACGAGAACCATTTTCATTCGGCGGATGGAATGAAAGCAAATTCGGAGTGTGCGATATCACCGGTAAAAGTTCAATTGAATTTTGGACGAAGTTGAAAAAAACCACAGTGAAGTGGAATCCTGAAGGCAAGACAAATTGGATGAGTTAGTAAATTTGAAAATGAGTTAATTTGAAAATTTGAAAATGAGGAATTAACAACTCCCTCTCAGTAGGAGAGGGCAGGGGTGAGGCTGAGAACATCACTGAAGTAACAAACCAATAAATTTGAATCCCAATAGCCACCACGAGAAATGAAATCAACTCCCTCTCAGTAGGAGAGGGCGGGGGTGAGGCTGAGAACATCACTGAAGCAACAAACCAATAAATTTGAATCCCGATAGCCACCGCGAGAAATGAAATCAACTCCCTCTCAGTAGGAGAGGGCAGGGGTGAGGCTGAAATGCTGAATAGAAAACAATAGCCGATCAACATACTTAAGCACCTAATATCTTCATCGCCTCTTAGCCTCATTACTTCATCGCCTAATTACCCCATCACGCAATCACCATATCAATAAATACCAATGGAAGTAGCATCAACATCATTAAAAGACGAAATCCTAAAAGACAATCTCGAGCACACCATTTTTTCCTGGAGTAAACAGCAAGGATTAAATCCGCTGAACATCGAGCGTGCAAAAGGGGTATATATATACGACAGGAGCGGAAAAAAATATATAGACTTTTCTTCGCAGTTAATGAATGTCAATATTGGTCATGGTCATCCTGCAGTTACTGAAGCAGTGGTTAAACAAATGAATGAGGTGAGTTATGTGCACCCCGGTATGATAACAGAAGCACGCGGGAAACTTTCTAAAAAATTGGCTGAAATTGCCCCGGGTACATTGAACCGTACTTTTTTTACCAATGGAGGAACAGAAGCCATTGAACATGCAATAAAATTTGCAAGGCTTTATACCGGACGTCATAAGATCATTACATTGTACCAGAGTTATCATGGCGCTACTTACGGTGCATTATCTGCCGGCGGTGATCCTCGCGGACTTCCGCACGACAGCCAGGGTGTTCCCAATATCATTCATGTAGAGAATCCATATTACTATCGTTGTCCATGGAACAGCAAAACACCTGAAGAATGTGCACAGAATGCTGCTGATCATTTAGAGCGCATCATAAAGTATGAAGGCCCGCAATATATAGCTGCCATATTAATGGAGGGAGAGAGTGGTACATCAGGTTGTATTAAATATCCTCCGGGTTATTGGAAAAAAGTTAAAGCCATTGCGGATAGATATGGCATCATGACAATTGCTGATGAAGTAATGAGCGGTTTTGGAAGAACAGGTAAATGGTTTGGTGTTGAACATCATGATGTAATTCCTGATATTATGTGTATGGCGAAAGGTATTACAAGCGGTTATATCCCATTGGGTGGCATGATTGTGAAGGAAGAAATCATTAAACATTTTAATGATAAGCCATTGCCAATTGGTTTAACGTATTCGGCGCATGCTGTTGCTTGCGCTGCTGCCAATGCCGTGATTGAAGTATACGAAAAAGAAAACCTCATTGAAAATGCTGCCAATATGGGAATATATATGGATCAGCAGGTTGAAAAATTAAAGCAAAAACATCCAAGCATTGGAGATTTCAGAAATACAGGGTTGCTTGGCTGCATGGAGTTGGTAAAAAACAGGAAAACGAAGGAGCCAATGGCACCGTGGAATGCAGGTCCTGTCGAAATGGAAATAATGAATAAGGTAGCTGCAAAACTTACTGAGCTGGGCTTATTCACTTTTGTAAGATGGAATTTTATTTTTACCGCACCACCACTTTGTGTTACAAAAGCACAGATTGATGAAGGGCTGGATATCATTTCAAAATCAATTGCTATTGCTGATGAGTTTTGTAATTAATCATTAGGTACAATCGTTATCCTAAATAGAAAACATTTCTGCTTTCGAATTACTATATATCCCGTTAAGGATATTATTTTGATGTTTTTGCTACACATAAACCAGTATTCAAATTTCGAATCCCGTTAGGGATGTGATATTGATAACTTCCTGGAAGGAAGCTGCCCAAAAATCCCGTAGGGATGTAATATATTAGCGTTCTAACTTAAACACTAATATCATGGCAAACACTTACACCCAAATCCATCTTCAACTTGTTTTTGCAGTGAAATACCGTGCTGCATTAATTGAAAAATCATGGGAAGATGAATTGTATCAATATATATCAGGCATCATCCGCGAACAAAAACACAAACTCTTAATTATAAATGGAGTCGCTGATCATATCCATATATTAATTGGATTCAAGCCACATCAAGCATTGTCAGCATTGATGCAAGACATTAAGGGGAGTTCATCAAAATGGATAAATGAGAGAGACTTATCAAGAAAAAAATTCAGTTGGCAG
Source organism: Bacteroidota bacterium (assembly GCA_031418215.1). Taxonomy (GTDB): domain Bacteria; phylum Bacteroidota; class Bacteroidia; order AKYH767-A; family OLB10; genus JANOXC01. The sequence goes on along the minus strand of JANOXC010000159.1, from coordinate 841 downwards.
GAAGGTTATGGGGCATTTTCATACAGTAATTCTCATTTAAACAATGTCATCAATTATATTAAAAATCAGGAAGATCATCACCATAAAATTAGTTTTATCGATGAATATAAAACCTTCCTTAAAGAATATGAGATTGATTTTGATGAGCGATATATTTTAAAAGAACCTGAATAAAATTGTGGAATTATTTTGTCAGTTTTTAGAATGAAAATATTATCTCCAATCGTAATTAATATCCCGACCCTACGGGGCGGTTTATCTTTTTTCCTTTACAGGCTAACGGTATTAAGTCCCTACGGGACCAGGTTGTATTTGTTGATACGATTAATTTTTCCGTCCCGTAGGGACAAGATATTGCTAATCCCCATAATAATACATACAAATCCCGTAGGGATGATATATAAAGAATGTCATCCAAAGAATGCCTTGCATGATAGAATTGTGTATGCTGATACGATTAATACTTCCGTCCCATAGAGACAAGATATTGCTACAGCAATGCAAGAATACTTTATCTTCGAAAATCGAAATCAACTTGATATGATTGAACCCCAACAGGAATTTTCTGAAAGAGCATCTTCAGCATCTTTATACAGCGAAGACCTCGCACCTATCCCACAGTTCAAAAGGAGCTGGAATACATGGAACTATGCTGCATTATGGATCAGCATGAGCCTTTGCATTCCAACATATATGCTGGCCAGTTCATTGATTGAAGGCGGGATGAATTGGTGGCAGGCAATTCTCACCATTTTTCTTGGCAATACCATTGTTTTAATTCCGATGATTTTAAACGGACATGCAGGGGCAAAGTACGGCATTCCATTTCCAGTTTTTGCCC
>JANOXC010000158.1:0-24517 GCA_031418215.1 Bacteroidota bacterium | reverse complement strand
CACTTACAAGCACAAATTTATCTCTTGCGAAAAATACAAACCTACACTCCTTGCAAGAGTGGTTTCAATTTAATTATGCTGCTACTGCAAGCATAGATTTACATTCAGCAGCACATTTGCGACAAGCATCTGCACATTCTTTGCAATGTTTCATGTCAGAATGTTTTTCACATTCAGTTGCACAAGCATTACAAGCGTCTTCGCATTTTTTGCAAAGAGCATCAAGGTTTGAATTGGTTTTACTTGCAGCAACTAAATCGTTGCAAGCATCAGCGCAAGCGATGCAAAGTTTTTCGGAAAGTTCCATTCCTGCTTTGCCTTTGTTTTCTGTTGAGCAAGTTTCACATGCCTCTGCACATGTTTCGCAAGCTTCAATGCAGCTTTCAATTATTTTAATTTCCATTTTTTATAATTTTAGTTTGTAACTGAATTGTTACATTGCAAAGGTGAAAAGATGGATACTATAAAGAATAATATAATTTTGGAAACAAGTTACATCCTTCACACATTTAGGAAAGAGAAGTTAATTTCTTTCTTACAACTTTCTCATCAAACACGGTCATCAATCTTTACACTTTTAAAATGTCTTAATACTTCTTTAATTTTATCGCTTGGGGGATGAAATAGTTTTTTGCTGATTACTTTTTCGACTACCTCTTTTATCAGCGCCTCAGTCTGTGGTTGCATACACTCATTCAATGCCTGTTTGCTAACGGTTCTTCCCTCCAACAAACCAATCACTATCGCCCAGTCAGGATATGTATTTCGCTTTTTTGAAACCATTTTCATAAATCCAATAATCAAGTTTTTTGGAGAAATCATACTTGTGGATCGTTGAATATATCCACATTTCACCGCTATTTTGTTAATTGATTTAGTTGTTAAATTTGATAAAATTACATTTTCTTTGCTGTAGGGTTCTTTCCTACTGGAGCTGTTTGCTTTCATTAGTCGTGTTTTGAATTGCAAACAGCTTCTTTTCTGCATCGCCTTTTCACAAACTCAACTCAAACTTTCTACAAGCTATTGTTAATATCGATATTTTAGCCTGAAGGGTATCCGATAGCTATCGGGACAAAACCCCCTTTTCAAAAATTTTTATTAATCTTAGTGTTTTGCGTTCGCCAAGGTGCCCATTCAAGGCACAACTGTTTGAAATCCGCAGTCAGTTTGTTCAAGGCGATGTTCACGGATGATTCTCTCATGCCATTCAAGCTATTGGCTTTAATCCATATTTCGCTATGATTTCTGCTCCGGCATCAGCGTCAATCACTAAGCCATACTTTTGTCCTATTTCCCTAACCTTATCCATTTGAGGTGGTTGCCCTTTTAATAAAAACGGTGCTAATTCAGCAAAGTAATATTCAAAATTACCAGGTGTAATGATTTCAATAAAGCGAACTATTTTATCACCTGTATTCCAGAAGGTATGAAATATTCCTTTTGGCTTTACAATGTATTCACCTTGTCTGGCAATTTGTACTTCTCCATTTTGAATTACAGAAAGTTTACCTTCCAACACATAGGAGATTTCATTTTCACGGGTGTGTTTGTGCATGGGTGCTCCAAGACATTTAGCATCAAGTGTGTGTTCAACTATTGCTGCACTACCACCGACTGACTCGCTCAAAACTTTGTAGGTTGTTCCTAACGCACGAAAATGAACCAATTGATTTACTTGGACCATGTTGATATTTTATTTGCAGGTATGATTACGCACGAATGTAAAGCAAATTAGAATTCCAAATGTTTGAAGTTGCACTGCTGCCATTGGTGACGCATAACCTTTATTTATAATTAATACTATTTGAGGAGATGTAATGATTCCTATTGTGACTTAAGTTGAGACAATTACGCTTCGTTATCATGCATGTCTATCTAGTGCTTTGCCATCACTTGAAAAATACGAAATAAAACCAGCAGATAGTCTTTGCCCAAACTAATCACTACAATTCCACCTTTCGCTACAACCTAACGGCCAACCTAAACGAAATCAAAATAGTGCGCTCCGGCAGTCGGGTTCTTACTTTGATTTAAGAAGCAATGATTAGTAAAAGTGGGTAGCAAGAAAAAGCAAATTAAGCATTATAAAATCAAAGCCTTTTATGCTATTTGATGCAAGTAATATGTCTGTAATTAAAACTTTAAAAGGCAATAAATTAATTTAATCTTTTGATTTTTAGCCAGGCTTCCGGTGAAATTAAAAATGATCCCGGTTATACCAATACATACGCTTCATGCTTTCATTAGCTTCTTCAGGGGATTTGAAGGAATAATATGCATATAATCATCCTGTTTAATGATGTTAATCATTTCAAAATACTTAAACCCGAACGAACTTTACAAGTTCATATTAAATTATTTTCTTTCTAGAATACAACAAAATTGAAATCCTTTTAAAACCCAGGTCATGAAATACATCAAAATAGTTGCACTCGTTTTTTTTATTTTATCCCTCGGCACTGCCTGTAAAAAAGATTGTAACACATCAACAAGTGCTTTGGCCACTGAGCCTATTACCGGTAGTTGGCGAGTTAGTTCTTTCGTGAAAGACAGTGTTGATTTAACAAATCAATTCAATGGCTATATGTTGAATTGTAATAACAACGGCAGTATGATGGTTCAAGGTAATGGAGGAAATTACAACTGGACCTGGAATTGGAATGACGCAAATCATACGGTTTGTAATTTTCGTATCATGGGATGCGATAAAAATTCAATATTATGGGAAATGGATGAGGATTGGAATTTTACACGCTTTGATTCAAGCAATTGTTATTTTTCCAACATGAACACGACTCATCACAGTAGCATGAAATGGATTAAAAATTAGTTTCAAAAATTAGACTACCCTATCTGAATAAAAACTACTTGATGCTTTGAATATCAATTATTTAAGTATTTATTGCCTTGGCTAACAATATTACTTTACCTTTACGTTTTAAGCCATATAATGAATAGAAAGAACCTAACATCAAAAAGCATTAGCTACCTTATTTTGGTAGTGATGCTTTATATGCATGTTTGTTCCGCTTTATGTGCTTCGGGCACAGGGGGCTGTTGTAATAAAAGCAACGAAAAGAAAAATGCTAATACTAAATCTTGTTGTTCCCATAAAAAAGAAAGTAATTCAAAAGATTGTCAGGACTTTCATTTGTCTTTTTTCAAGACTACCGGACAATTTGCAAATGATATTAATCCTGAGTTAATCAAACAGTTTCAGGACTGTGTAACAATAACCACTTGGTCTTTTACGGATTTACTTTTTGATGTAGATAATAATCAACAAGTAAATAATTTTTATCGCCCACCGCCTTTCAAGCCCAAGGTTCCACTCTATTTACTGGACAGGGTTTTCCTCATTTAATTTTCTAATTTTAAAAAGCCGTCATATTTGAACGACTCAAGTGGTTTGTGCCAAATGGACAAATCGAATCTTGCTTTTATTAATATCTGTTATATAATACGTAAACTTCGATAACAATTAAAAATTAAAATCAAAAAAATGAAAAATTCAATTTTATTTCCAATCGCATTGATGTTCATAGTTGCTATTTCCAATGCGCAAATTCCAAATGCAGGTTTTGAAACCTGGACTTTCATGACCGGATACAATAATCCTGATTCATGGTCAACTTTAAATGATATGACCAGTCCAACATCAACATACACCTGTATGAAAGGAACTCCCGGCAACCCTGGAACTTCCTATCTCAAGTTAGTGAGCAAAAACATTACAGGTATGGGTGTAATGCCCGGCATTGCTACAAGTGGAACATTAGACCAATCTACATTTGCACCGCTTACAGGTTTTGCATATAATATTCGGCCTGCAAGTCTTATAGGAACATGGCAACACATGATTTCCGGTACCAGTCAAGGATTTATTGATGTACAACTCACCCGTTGGGACAACGGTATGCAAATGCGCATGCCGGTTGCTTCCGCTCACTATGTGCTTTCGGGCATGGCAATGAGTTGGACATCATTTACCATTCCCCTTACTTATGTTGATGGAAACTATCCGGACAGTTGTATGATTACATTATCTTCAAGCGGAAGCGCACCAACTGCAAATGATTATTTATATGTTGACAATCTTGCTTTCACAGGTTCAGTTACCGGCATTGCCGAAAATCAAATCAATGCAAACATTTCCATTTATCCCAATCCTACATTAGATAACTTGTTGCTAGACCTTTCATCATTAAAAGACAAAACCGTTTCACTTCAGGTTCTAGATATTTCAAGTAGGCTGGTATTAAGCATCAACAATTTCAATATAGAAGCAAATAAATCTATTGACGTTTCTACACTTCCAAAAGGAAATTATATTTTGAATGTTTTAACTTCAGAAGGAATGATAAACAGGAATTTCATCAGACAATAATTTAATTTAATATGCAAATGAAAAACATTGCAATAATAATGCTCATGGGAGTTTGTGTTCAAACGACTGCACAAAACCCGATTGCTATTCCTGACACTCTTACCGGGACAACATTCAATTTAACCATGCATCCGGACAGTGTTCTGTTTCTGCCGGGAGCTAAGACATTCACCAATGCATTCAATCAGTACTCCTACTTAGGACCGACTTTAATTTTGAATAAAGGAGATTTGGTAATGATGAATGTTACAAATAGTTTAACAGACACCACAACAGTCCATTGGCACGGTTTGCATGTTCCCCCAATGGATGACGGAGGACCACATACCATTATTCTTTCGGGTAATACGTGGAGTCCACAATTTACGGTGATGAATCACGCATCCACTTTTTGGTATCATCCTCATACGCACATGAAAACTGGGCAACAAGCAATGCGTGGTGCGGCGGGTTTAATTATTGTCCGTGACTCTATTGAATCTATCTTGAATTTACCAAGGAGATATGGTGTGGATGATTTTCCTTTGGTGGTTCAATCACAGCAGTTTGACCAGAATAATCAAATCGATTGGCGCGGAATGCACGATAGCATTTTATTAGTTAATGGAACAAGCAACCCGATGCTTAATCTTCCTTCGCAAGTGGTTCGTTTGCGTTTGCTTAATGCTTCACAAGAGCGCAATTTCAATTTCGGTTTCACAGCCAACAAAACTTTTTATCTAATAGGAAATGATGGTGGCTTACTGAATGCTCCTGTTTCTGTAACACGCATTCGTCTGTCTCCCGGTGAACGTGCAGAAATATTAATCGACCTTTCAGCAATGAATGGACAAACTATTTATCTCATGAGTTATGCATCAGAATTTCCATTGGGCGTACAAGGTGGAACACCTATGCCTGGAATGGACACAGCCATGTATAGTCCAATAAACGGAATTGATTTTAATATCCTTCAGCTAAACATAAATCCACAAACCGCTAATCCAGTTACTTCAGTACCGGTATCATTGGTTATGGTTACACCCTGGTTAGAATCACAAGCAAACATCACGCGTCAAATTATCATCACTGCGGATAACATAATGTCAATGGATGGCCCGTTTTATTTCAACGATAGTTTATTTGACATGAACCGAATTGACTATTACATTCCATTAAATAATATTGAAATCTGGTCACTCACCAATCAAACAATGGTTGCTCATCCGTTTCACATTCACGATGTGCAGTTTTTTGTTTTAGATAGGGATGGAATTTCATCAGCGCCTGAAGAAAGTGGATATAAAGATGTGGTGATGATTGCTCCAAATGAGACGGTTCGTTTCATTACCAAATTCGAAGATTTTGCTGACTCCACCATGCCTTATATGTATCACTGCCACGTCCTCATGCATGAAGATGACGGCATGATGGGACAATTTGTTGTTGTGCCAAACACAACAGGCATTCAAGAAGTTAGTGTTTCAGGTAACATTTCTGTTTATCCAAATCCCATAATAAACCGTTTGAACATTAAACTTGATCTAACAGATAATTCAAAGATTTCGATAACCAATCTTTTAGGTGAAATTGTTTATACTGAAATGGCGCCTTCAAACAAAAAGAATATCATTCTTAATACAGATGGATGGATAAATGGAATTTATTTCATAACCGTTCAAAATAATAAGTACATTGATTCTAAGAAATTCATAGTGCAACATTGATTGAATTGAAAACTGCATCCCTAAAACCCCACAAACAATCCCTAGCAACACTAATCATTAAAATAATCTGGAAAGCATTCCGGAATTTTTTCAAAAAAGATTGTTGTAAAAACTAAGATGGATAAAAAAGAAAGACTAAAAATAATTGAGAAGTCCTCCAGGCAGGTTGGTCCCGGTGTGTTTTACTCCACTATCGTTGTGATTACTTCCTTTCTTCCTGTGTTTTTACTCACCGGGATTGAAGGAAAATTATTTCATCCATTGGCGTGGACCAAAACATTTATATTAATTATTGATGCCTTTCTTGCTATTACGCTTGCTCCGGTTTTAATTTCATTCTTCCTCAAAGGTAAACTAAAACCGGAAAGTGCTAATCCCGTTACAAGGACTTTAGAAAAAATGTATTCGCCAATAATCACCTGGTGTTTACATTGGCGTAAAACAGTTTTGGGAGTTAACACTTTAGCGCTCGTCATCGGAGCTGTAATGCTGTTTCAGATGGGAACAGAATTTATGCCGCCATTGGATGAAGGATCTATTCTTTTTATGCCTGTTACCTTACCTGATGTTTCAAATTCAGAAGTGAAACGTATTTTACAGGTTCAGGATAAAATTATTAAATCTGTTCCCGAAGTTGAAAATGTTTTAGGTAAAGCAGGCCGAGCAAATACAGCAACTGACAATTCCCCAATCAGTATGATTGAAACAATAATACTGCTGAAACCAAAATCCCAATGGAGAGATGGCATCTACAAGGATGACATCATCAATGAATTAAATGCAAAACTGCAAATCCCCGGCGTAGTGAATGGCTTTACACAACCCATTATCAATCGTATTAACATGTTGTCAACAGGTATCAGAACTGATGTTGGGCTAAAAATTTACGGACAAAATCTTGATTCCATATATGCATTAGCCACCCGAATGAAAAATGAGTTACAGGGAGTGAATGGAATTAAAGATTTATATGTTGAACCAATTACAGGTGGCAGATATGTTGATATCACGGTAAAGAAAGATGAAATTGGAAAGTATGGTTTGAGTGTTGATGATGTTAATATGTATGTTGAAACAGCATTGGGTGGAATGAATCTTACAACTACGATTGAAGGCAGAGAACGATTTACTGTGAATGCCCGATTTGCACAGGATTTCAGGAATAGTTTGGAAGCGATTAATCAGATTCCTTTGAAGACGATGAATTATGGTACCATTCCACTTTCATCGGTTGCAAATGTTTCCATTTCTGAAGGTCCGCCAATGATCAATTCCGAGAATGCCATGTTGCGCGGAACAGTCTTGTTCAATGTTCGCGACCGTGATTTGGGTAGCACTGTAAAAGAAGCACAGGATAAGTTGAATAAAATGTTTACTAAACTTCCGAAGGGTTACAGTCTTGAATGGAGTGGACAATATGAAAACCAGATTCGTGCAAACAAAACCTTGAAGCTGATAATGCCCATTGTTCTTCTCATCATTTTCTTGGTCTTGTATTTCACTTATAAATCTTTAAAGGAAGCATTGATTACTATGATTACAGTACCGTTTGCGTTGATTGGAGGAGTTTACATGGTCTATTTCTACGGTGTAAATTTATCTGTTGCTGTGGCAGTTGGCTTTATCGCATTATTCGGAGTTGCTGTTGAAACGGCAATGCTCATGATCATTTACCTGAATGAATACATGGAAAAATTAGTGGCCGCCAAAGGAAATTCATCAGCTACGATTACAAAGGACGATTTGCGTAAATATATTAAGGATGGAGCAGTCCAAAGGCTTCGACCAAAGCTGATGACTGTTTCTGTTTCATTGTTTGGATTAATTCCAATACTATGGTCAACAGGAACCGGTAGTGATGTTATGTTGCCAATTACGATTCCATTAATTGGTGGTGTGCTAACATCAACAATTTATGTCTTGCTAGTAACACCTGTCGTCTATGAAATGGTGAAAGAACGCGAATTGAAAAAATATGGAAAAATAATTCTCCCCGGTAAAAATGAAGAACTTTAAAAACAATTTGCAAAGGGCAAAGGGCAAGGGGCAAAAGGTAAAAGGCAACTTGCAATTGACAATATGCAATTGGCAATTGGCAAATAAGAGCATGTCTTTATTTTATTGCTTATTGCTTATTACGCTTTGCCTGTTTACTTATCCATCAAAAGCGCAGGTGCTTTCACTCGATTCAGTATTGAACAGAATAGCGATGAACAATCCCATGCTTAAAATGTATGATGAGCAAATCAATGCTGTGAACAACTATTCAGAGATGGCTAAAAGCTGGATGCCGCCAACTTTTTCAACAGGTCCTTGGCAAACACCTTATAAAGCATTTAATGAGGGCATGTGGATGTTTACCGGTGAACAAATGATTCCGAATCCTTCAAAACAAAAGGCAAATTACAACTTCATGCAAGGTATGGCCAAAGTAGAACAACAGGGAAAGCTGGCAAAACAGAATGAAATGTTTGCAATGGCCAAACAGAATTATTATGAATGGGTTATACTGAAAAAAAAGGTTGATTTATTGTTACAAACTGATTCATTATTGAATTACATCGTCCTGGTAGCACAAAACCGTTATACCTACAACAAGGAGAAACTCAATAACATTTATAAAGCAAAGGCTGACTTGTATGAATTACGCAACATGCAAACCATGTTACTTAGTGATATTAAAATGAAAAATGTGGAACTCAACACATTAATGAACGCTGACAAATCATTGGTGTTTGATGTGGATACTTTACTACAAAATCATTCCTATGAGTTTCAATTACCGGACACAGCACTTATCTCATCATCACGTAGCGACATCAAACAACTTGATGCCAATATCGGGTGGCTAAAATCTCAGCAGCAATTTGAAAAATCCAAAAAATTACCTGATTTCGGAGTTAGTTTAAGCCATATGCAATCTTTGGGAGAAATGCCTAATCAATATTCAGCTATGGGAATGATTTCTATACCAATTGCGCCCTGGTCATCCAAAGAATATAAATCAAAGATCAAGGGTTTGGATAATTCAGCCGGAGCCATCAGTTTTCAAAGACAATCACTCATTAATGAAACTAGCGGAATGATTGCTTCATTACAATCACAAATAAAAGCTTCTAAGCAGCAGTTGTCAAATTATCATATGAATATAATACCCATGTATTCCAAAAGCTATCAGGCTTCGCTGATTGGTTATGAACAAAACACTGAAGATTTATTTGTTGTGCTGGATGGGTTGAAAATGTATCGCATGGCAAAGATGAATGAGTTTGATCAATTGAACACTCTTTTAAAATTACAAGTGGAATATGAAAAAGAAATGGAAATACGTTAAAGAATTGGCAATTGGCAATTGGCAATTGGCAAAGAAAAGGGTTCAACTTAACAGTTGCCTATTGATTGTTGTCTATTGCCTGTTTTTTCTTGTATCCTGTAATAGTAGAGATGCACACAAGCATATTCCAACAAATAAGTTAAGTGAAATTGATGGATTAGCACAGCCGGCCAATCAAACAGTATTCAGCGAAGTAAGAACTATTAAGCCTGTGCAAAAAACAATCAACCCTGTGCTGTATGCAACCGGAGTAATTACTTATGACCCTCGTTTGTTAAATAACATCAGTGCACGATTCAATGGTAGAATAGAAAAGTTATATGTGAGGTTCAACTTTGAAAGCATAACAGTGGGTCAGCGTATTATGGACATCTACAGTCCTGAAATAGTAACGATGCAACAAAATTTGATATTTCTACTGGATAATCCAACAAATGATGAGGAACTACTCAATTCGTCCAAACAAAAATTGCGTTTGCTCGGATTAACTCCGGATCAGCTGAAACAAATTGAGTCCACTAAAAAACCAATTAACCCACTTCCTGTTTTCAGCCCTTATAGCGGGCACATTCACGATATCGGAGTAACAGGTGGAATCGCTTCCACTTCATCAATGAATAGTGGTATGAACACAGGAATGAGCAATTCATCAAATACATCGGCACAAGTTCAGATTGAAAACCTTCCTTCCTCACTGACCTCTTCACTTACTATCAAAGAAGGAATGTATGTGCAAAGTGGCCAAGCATTGTTTTCTGTTTATAATACCAACCAGGTTTGGGCTGTTCTGAATGTTTTTCCACAAGATGCTGCCCTGATAAAAATTGGGGATAAAGTTGCAATAAGCGCTGAAACCAATCCATCCAATACAATTTCTTCCATTATCAGTTATATAGACCCTGTTACGGGTGCAAATGCCTCAGCAATAAAAGCAAGGGTGTATCTGCAAAATGCAGAAGACCTTCATCTTAAAATTGGGACGCTTCTTTCAACTAAAATATTTTCATCAGCAATAAATGGATTATGGTTACCGCGAAATGCTGTTGTTAATTTAGGTCAAAAGCAGATTGTGTTCCTAAAAATCGAAAATCATTTTATAGCTAAAACAATTCAAACAGGAATGGTAACTGACTCAATAATTCAAATTAAAGGGTTAACAGGCAACGAGAAGGTTGCCGCAAATGCACAATACATGGTGGACAGTGAAAGTTTTATTAAAGATGAAAACAATTAGCAATGGGCAATTTGCAATAAGCAAGATGAAATGGACAATATGCAAATAACAAATAGAAAATAAGTAAGAGATAAGTAAATAATCAGCAATGTAATATTAAAACATTACAAAATGGCGTCGAAAAATATTAAGGAAACAAAAGTTTATAAGTTAGCTTTTGATTTAGCTATGAAAATATTTGAAATATCTAAAACATTTCCCAAAGAGGAAAAATATTCTCTAATTGACGAGGTTAGGCGCTCGAGCAGGAGTGTTTGTGCAAATATGTCAGAAGCATTTAGAAAGAGAATTTATCCTGCTCATTTCATTGCAAAGGTTTCTGATGCCGATATGGAAAACTGCGAAACCCAAACATGGCTTGAGTTTACCCTGGCTTGTAAATATGTAACGAAGGAACAGTTTGTTGAATTAATAAAGCAGTCGGAAGAAGTTGGTCGATTATTAAATCATATGCTAAATAATCCAGATAAATATTAAACATGAAAAAAAATGAAACCAGCAATTTGCAATTTGCAATAAGCGATCCTTCCAAAATCATAAAGCCCTTTGCCAATTGTCTATTGCTTATTGCCTATTGCCTTTTACTTATTACATCTTGCAAGAGACAAAATAACCATGCCGAAATGGCCGGAGCCGATGAGTACTACACTTGTTCAATGGATCCACAGGTTATTGAAAACAAGTCAGGCAACTGCCCAATTTGTCATATGAAATTGATTAAGGTTAAAAAAAACAATCTGCATGCAGGTCAAATAAAACTCAGCGCACAACAAATAAAATTAGCCAACATTACTTACGATACATTGCGATTGCATGAATTGGCAAAAGAGATTACGCTAACCGGTAAGGTTACCGTAAATCAAAATCTTTCCGAAGCTATTAGCGCAAAGGTATCAGGGAGAATAGAAAAATTAGCTGCAAAGAATGTAGGTGATTATGTTAAAAAAGGGCAACTGCTTTATGAAATATACAGTGAAGATTTAAATGCTGCTCAGCAGGAATTTATCCTTTCATTTCAAAACTATTCTCCGGAAGGCTTCAGTGTAGCTGCTGAGAATAAACTAATTCTCTTTGGGATGACGGCAGAACAAATCACGAAATTGAAAATTTCAAAGAATATCATACATGCTGTTCCAGTTTATTCTACAAATGATGGCTTTATGAGCGAACTTTCAGTGGCTGAGGGCAGCTATGTAAATACAGGCACAACCATGTTTCGGTTTGCTACATTAAGCTCTTTATGGATTGAAGCACAAATTTATTTAACATATCTACCTTATTTAAAAATAGGAACTGAAGCCACCTTTTCTATACCGGCAGCCAATGAAAAAGTGTTTTCTGGTAAAGTGATTTTTATTGACCCACAGGTTCAATCGCCACAACGGTTTGTATTGGCAAGATTCCAGATTACCGACCCATTACAGCAAATTAAACCAGGAATGATGGCAAACATCACCTTACAGACTGAAAAAAAGAAATCATTAGCACTTCCAATTGATGCAATCATTCAGGATAGCAAGGGTGCCAATGTTTGGGTATACAATCCTGATGGAGTGTTCGAAAACAAAATGGTAGAAGTGGGAATGCAAAATAGCCGGCAAATTGAAATTGTAAGTGGACTCAAAGATGGTGAAGTTGTTGTAATCACAGGAGCATACTTGCTGAACAGCGAGTATGTATTTAAAAAAGGAGCTAATCCGATGGAAGGGCATCAGAATATGCCAGGTATGAAAATGTAAATCATATAAAACTAAATGTAATACAATGAAAAAAAACCTCTTGGCAATCCTGATATTGGTTATGTCAGTTTTAGCAACACAAACTTTTGCTCATAAACATGAAGCATCCGCAAAACTTTCTGCTTCCGATTCTTTGATGCAAATTGAAATGGCAGTACATCAACAAATGGAAGCTGTAAATGCTTTTCCAAATTACCATCCGTTGGTAATTCATTTCCCAATTGTATTATTGTTAATGGCGCTTGTTTTTCAATTGCTTTCATTATTTCTTTATAAGAGTGAGTTCAGCCTTGCAACGTTAATTCTTTTGTTTTTAGGTGTAATCTCCGCCTGGCTGGCAAATAACACATTTCATGCAATGCCTGGCGAACTCACAGGTCAAGCTAAAGAAATATTTGATACACATGAACAGATGGCTTCTCTTACTTGGTGGTTTTCTTTAGCAGCTTTAATTTTAAAAACCGCATCTCATTATTTTCTTAAAAATCGGCGCGGATTAGAAATTATTGTTTCACTCTTTCTAATAGCCTCATCCGTCACTGTTTCGATTGCCGGGCATCATGGCGCAATGTTAGTTCACATAGAGGGTATTGGCCCAATGGGAAAATATCTGGAATCATATCGTCCTAATCTAAAAACTGTAGAAACAACATCTCCAGTATCAGAAACTTCTTTACAAGAAAAAAATAAAGAAGAAGGTTCAGGCGAAGTTCAGGAGGAAGACCATCATGTTGGGGAGCTGGGTAAAGGGCCGCATGGTGGAACAATAGAAGAAGCTGACCCCTATCATATGGAAATTGTGACAGATGACAATATTCTCGTTTTTTATTTATTAGATGGTGATGCCAAACAACTTGACATGAAGGAAGTGACCGGAGTTGTAAAATTTCAATACACTGACAAATCAACAAATAAGATTAACTTGATTTTGCTGAATAACAGGCTTACAGCAATGAATACTCATAATGAAAAATCATTTACTGCCAATTGTACATTAAAAAAAGATGGAAAATCTTATACCGCTTCATTTAACAGCTCTAAAGACTTACCTACAAATAAATAATCATTTAACTACTAAATGCAAATAAAAATGAAAAAAACAATCTCACTATCAATTCTATTTCTTGTTTTGATTTTTGTTGCCTGCAACAATTCATCAAATCAAAATGAAAATAAAACATCAGCCGATTCAAAAATTGCAGAAAAGGCAAACACAAATCAGAATTTTAATCTTGATACTACAAAGTTGAAAAGTGGTGAAGCATTTTACCAATGTGAAATGCACCCTGAAGTATTATCAGACAAGCCAGGAAATTGCCCAAAGTGTGGGATGGAATTGTTGGAAATGAATATAAAATAACAAGCAAAAGCAAAAGGCAATAAGCAAAAAGGCAATTGGCAATGGACGAAGAAAAAATATCCTTAAGAATTGGTAATTACTTGTTAAAGATCAACAACTTATTACTAATCGCCCGTTCCTAATTGTTTTTTGCCGATTGAAAAATGCTCATTGCCCATTGCAGATTGCCCATTGCAAATTGCCTATTGCAAATTGCTCATTGCTAATTTAAACAAGAACATGGTAGAAAAATTAATTTCATTTTCCCTACGAAACCGTATTTTAGTATTACTAATTGCAGCTGGTATGTTCGGTTGGGGCATCTATGAAGTGCAGCACAATCCGGTAGATGCAATTCCTGACCTTTCAGAAAACCAGGTGATTGTTTTCACCGAATGGATGGGAAGAAGTCCACAAGTGATAGAAGACCAGGTGACTTATCCACTCGTTGCAAACCTCCAGGGTATTCCAAAACTCAAAAATATAAGAGGAGCATCCATGTTTGGAATGAGTTTCGTTTATCTTGTATTTGAAGATAATGTAGACATCTACTGGGCAAGAACGAGGGTAGCGGAACGGTTAAATTTTGCACAGAAGCTTTTGCCGGAAGGGATTTCACCAACCTTGGGCCCGGATGGTACCGGCGTCGGACATATTTTTTGGTATTCACTGGATGCAAAAGGATACGACCTTGGTGAACAGCGAGCATTGCAGGACTGGTATATCAAGTTTGCTTTACAAACTGTTCCTGGCGTAAGTGAAGTAGCATCATTTGGCGGTTTTCAAAAACAGTACCAGGTGATTGTTGACCCTGTGAAGATGAATTATTACAACCTCTCCATGATGGATATACTCAAGGCTGTGAAATCAAACAATAATGATGTGGGAGGAAGGAAATTTGAAATGAGTGATAAGTCATATATCGTGCGGGGTTTAGGATATATAAAATCAATTGGCGAAATCGAAAATATACCACTTAGTACTTCCAACAATGTACCAATCAGAATAAAAGATGTTGGATCAGTTCAAATGGGAGGAGATATTCGCTATGGAATTTTTGATGAAAATGGTGAAGGAGAAAAAGTAGGAGGAATAGTAGTAATGCGTTATGGTGACAATGCTGATGCAGTAATCACGAGAGTTAAAGCAAAAATGGCAGAGTTACAGAAAGGATTGCCAGAAGGTATGAAATTTAAAATTGATTACGACAGAAGCGGATTAATTGAAGAAGCTATCAGTTCTGTAAAGGAAACATTGATTGAAGTTTTCATCAGTGTTTCCATTGTCATTTTAATATTTCTGTTTCATTGGCGAAGTGCCATCATCATCCTCATTCAGATTCCTATTTCTGTAGCATCAAGTTTTATACTCCTCAATCTCTTGGGATTTTCTTCCAATATTATGTCATTAACGGGAATTGCATTGGCAATAGGGGTAATTGTGGATGACGGAATTGTAATGGTGGAAAATGCATACAGGCATTTAAGTGAAGCTCAGTTAAAAGAGAAAAAATGATAAGCAAAGAAAGCATTTTGGAATCTATCATTACGTGTCCGGTTTGTGGTTATAAAAAGAATGAAATTATGCCTGTAGGTAGCTGCCAGTATTTTTATGAATGTGAAAATTGTAAAGTTCAACTTAAAGCTAAACAAAATGATTGTTGTGTGTTTTGCAGTTTCGGTACTGTAAAATGTCCATCAAAACAGAATGAAAATAGTTGCTGTGAAATAAAATGCTAATTAATATCATCGCTAATCGTCAATGCAAAACAAACTGGTATGTGATTACTGGTGGTCCAAGTTCCGGAAAAACGACAACTGTCAACTTGCTTAAAGAAAGGGGATATATTACAACTTTTGAACATGCCAGGCATTACCTTGATACGCAACGATTGAAAGGGAAGACGATTGAAGAAGTTAGAAAACATCAACTGGAATTTCAATTGGGCGTTTTAGAGATGCAGATTCAACAAGAAAATGAAATTTCACCTGAAGTACTTGTCTTTCTTGACAGGGCGATTCCTGACGCACTTGCATATTATCGCTTCTTAAATCTTCCTGTTGATGATAAACTTACTGAAGCCCTGCGAACAGTTTCCTATAAAGGAATATTTATTCTTGATTGCCTTGAACTAAAAAATGATTATGCCAGGAGTGAAGATGAAACAGCGCAAAGGAAAATTCATGCACTGATTACAGAGGTTTACGAATCATTATATTTTCCAGTTAAACATGTCCCAGTGCTCCCACCGGATGAAAGAGTAGATTACATATTAAAAAATCTTTGAATCAGACAAACGGATGAAGACCTATCAAGTTGCAGCTGTCATTCATTCAACGCCGGAAAACATCTTTCAACAACTGGATGATTTTTCAAAGACTGGAATGCATATGAGCCAAAATTCCATGATGATGATGGGAAGTAAATTAAAGTTGGAACAGCTTTCAAAAGAAGCAACCGGTTTGGGAGCCAAGTATAGGTGGTCCGGAAAATTATTAGGTATGTGCATTGATTTTAGTGAAGTGGTTACAAAATGGCAGCCGCCTTTTCTTAAAGAATTGGAAACTTTTGGTGAAGCAAAGATTATCATCATGTCATGGTATTGCATGCGTTTTGGCCTTATTCAAAATGAAAAAGGTACAATTGCTAGTCTATCAATAAGCTTTCTGCCACCAAAACAATTCAGTTATAAAATATTTTCTTTTCTTTTCGCAAAAATATATTGTTACTGGTGCTTGCGTAACATGCTTAATAGTTGTAAAAAATTGCTTGAGAATGGATACTCTTATAAAATAGAAAATGGAATTTTATAAAAAACGCATTGACGATATTATCAAGCAATTCAAAAGCAATTCTGAATGCGGACTGGATGTACAAAGAATTGAATTGAGCAGGAAGCAGTATGGTAAAAATGTTCTAAAAGATGACCATTCAAGAAGTGTCATATTTATACTTTTCCATCAATTTACAAGCCCGTTGGTTATTATATTGATTGTTGCATCACTTGTGTCATATTATTTAGGGCAACCAAGAGATGGCTCCATCCTTTTAGTAATTGTTATTTTGAATGCTCTTATTGGATTTTACCAGGAATGGAAGGCAGAAAACATCCTTGCTTCACTTAAAAAGTTAATTGTAAATAAATGTATTGTAGTAAGGGACAGCAAAATTATGGAGATTTATGCTGAAGACCTTGTACCTGGTGATATCGTTAAACTGTTTGAAGGCAATGGCATACCGGCTGATATTCGATTGATTCAATCCAATGGATTCGCTGTAAATGAATTTATTCTCACTGGAGAATCATTAGCATCAGACAAGGATTATTTGTTTTCTACTAATAATTTATTGCCTCTGGCTGAAATAAAAAATTGTATTTACATGGGAACTATGGTTGCAAGAGGAGAGGCAACTGGAATTGTTTATGCCACAGGTTTACAAACTGAGATTGGAAAAATCAGCACTTCATCGCAAAAAATTAAATCTACTGATGCTCCAGTCCAAATAGAGATTGCTGATGTTGCAAAAAAGTTGACCATTGCAACACTGATTATTGGTCTTTGTCTTTTTGTAACTCGCCTACTCTTGAATGACTCAATTGCCATAGCACTTGTTTTTTCAGTAAGTGTTGCTGCTGCAATGGTGCCGGAAGGATTACCTGCACAAATTTCTATGGCGCTTGCACTTGCAGTAGGAAGGCTGGCAAAAAGAAATGCGATTGTTAAGAAAATTGCTTCTGCACAAACATTAGGTTCTGCAACAGTCATTGCCTCTGACAAAACTGGAACTATTACAAAAAATGAAATGACCATTACTGGTTGTTATTTCAATGGATTGTCGTTTTCCGTTTCAGGATTAGGTTATGAACCTCTTGGAAGTATTTCAAGTGAACAAGGCGAAATATGTAATAAGGACACAATGGGTGATTTGAAAGTCCATTTTCTGTCAGGCTTCCTTTCATCAACAGGAAAAACAAGCCCTCCTGATGAATATCATTCATCATGGTATTGCATTGGCGACCCAACAGAAGCTTCATTTGCAACTCTGGCAATGAAGGCTGGATTCAAATTGGATGAAATTGAAAAAGATTATCCGATTATAAAATCATTTGGCTTCAATCTACTCCAAAGAAAAGCAGCAATCATCCGAAGGCACAACAGCAAAACAATTTCTTTTGTAAAAGGGTCTTTAGAATCAATATTATCCACCTCTTCAAAAGTAATTATAAAAGGAGAAGTGAAGGAACTCACCGATGAGCTTAAACAACACATACTTTCTGTAGCAGCTGCTTTTGCCGAAAATGCACTCCGGAATATAGCAATAGCATACAAAGACCTGGAAAATAAAACAGATTATACAATTGAAGA
The DNA here is from genome assembly GCA_031418215.1 of Bacteroidota bacterium. Taxonomy (GTDB): domain Bacteria; phylum Bacteroidota; class Bacteroidia; order AKYH767-A; family OLB10; genus JANOXC01. Next base: position 6,408 of record JANOXC010000158.1, on the reverse strand, counting down.
AGCGGAACAGAATTTAACATTTGCCGGTTTCGTTACAATGTTTGACCCTCCAAATGAAGAAGTAAAAACGGCTATTGCTTCTGTTTTCAAGGCGCACATGAAAGTGTTTATGATAACTGGCGATAATGAAGTAACAGCAAAGGCAATTGCTAATAACATCGGGTTAATGAATGAAGGTAATAAGTTCCCGGAAGTAATAAACGGAGCCACTTTACAATTGCTGTCGGATGAACAATTAGTAAATGTTTTCCAAAACAGGGCCGTAATCTTTTCAAGAGTATCGCCTGATGAAAAATTCCGCATTGTGGATTTGTTGATGAAGAATGGAGAAATTGTAGCTGTTACTGGTGATGGGGTGAATGATACGTTAAGTTTGAAAAGAGCAGACATAGGCATTGCAATGGGCAAGAATGGCTCAAAAGTAGCACAGGAAGCCGCCAACATGATTTTATTAGATGATAATTTTTCGACCATTGTTGTTGCAATAAAAGAAGGTAGGACCATTTTCAGGAACCTTGAAAAGACAATTAAAACAAATCTATCCTCCAATGTTGCAGAACTTACCTGTGTATTATTTGGTTTTATGGGAGCATTTATAGGAATAGCCACACCAATATTAGCTGTCCAGATTTTGTTAATTGATATGGTAGGTGAAATGTTTCCTTTAATCATGCTAACCTACGACCCACCTGAAAAAACAATAATGGAACAACAGCCCAGAAATGCAAAAGATAAAATATTAACCAAGGAGACCATAAAAGGAATCGTTTTCAATGGTTCTATAATGGGACTTGTTTCCTATGGAGCTTTCCTTGCAGAATATTTCCATAATCACCATCTTTCTAATCATTATGAAAAGGCCATAACTGTAACTTTTATAAGCATCATTTTTAGTCAATACGCCAACTTACTTTCAAGACGAACTTTTGGACCGGCACTTGGAAAGTATCTTTTCTCTAACAGTAAGTTATTGTTGGCATTTGCCTTCTCCGTTACCTGCATTCTACTCCTTGTTTATATACCGTTCTTGAACCTGTATTTTCATACATCCCCTTTACTCGCTGTTGATTGGTTATTACCAATATCTGCCGGGGCAATTTGCCTTTCAATATACGAGTTTAGAAAAAAGTTTAATTCAAAAAATCAGTCAATATGAATAGGCAGAGTATAACATTGATTCATTCCATTCGCAAATATGTGTGAATGTTGTAACCAGTTAGTAGAATTGTGTAATTATTTTCGCTATATTAAAAACATCTTTGATAAATTGTAATTAGTTGAATATTTTAAAATATATAAAATGATGCACGATAATTCTTGGGGTTGGGGTATGGGTTGGGGTATGTGGATAATTCCGCTTGTCATAATTCTCATAATATATTTTGCTTTTAAAAGGAACGCAAATAAATAAGGAAAAACTTGAATAAACGGGTAACAGCGTAACTGAAAAGTGGGAAACAGCGCAACTGAATAAAACGAATATAATAATTGTAAGAATGAAAAACAGAAAAATGATTGCTGCCAGGTTAGCGTCAATGCTTTTATTGGTAGTATGCTTTACTTCAGCTCACACTTTTGCACAGACAAAAGAAAAAACTGATGCTGCAATGATGAAAGATTGTTGCATGATGAAGGATGGAAAAATGATGCAAATGAAAGATGGTAAAATGACACCAATGGATAAGGACATGACCATGAAAAATGGTACCAAGTGCATGAAAAATGGTGAATGTATAATGAAAGACGGAAAGAGAATGAAAATGAAAGAGGGTGATTGTATGGATATGAATGGAAGGATGGATAAATGTTCTATGATGATTCATGACGATAAAAGCTCAATCGATGAGAAAAATATAAAGCAGGACATGGCAATGGTTTATATGTGTCCGATGCACAATGAAATTACAAGTGAAAAGCCAGGTCAATGTCCAAAATGCGGAATGGATTTAGTGGAGAAAAAATAAAATAGTTCAACATTCCATTATATGGAAATGAACAAAGAGGAACATGCCAAAATGCTGCATAGCAATGCGCCTATGGGCATGCCGGAACATGACCATCATAAAATGATGATTGATGATTTTAAGCGAAGATTTTATGTGACGCTTGTCATCACCATTCCAGTCCTGTTGCTTTCTCCCATGATTCAGCAATGGTTTCATTTCCATCTTTCATTTTTGGGGTCAACATACCTGTTGTTTGCGCTTTCATCGATAGTTTTCTTTTATGGAGGGTTACCTTTTCTTAAGGGAATCGTTGATGAATTGAAGCAAAGAACTCCCGGCATGATGACATTGATTGCAGTTGCAATTACTGCCGCATACACCTATAGTCTTGCAACCGTTTTTGGGTTGCAAGGCATGGATTTTTTCTGGGAACTCTGTACACTTATTTTAATCATGTTGTTGGGACATTGGATTGAAATGAAATCGATTGCCGGTGCATCAAAAGAACTGGAATTATTAGTTCAACTTATGCCATCTGATGCTCACATGTTAATGGGTGAAATGATTCACGAGGTAAAAACAGATTCACTCAAAGAAAATGATTTAATTCTCATTAAACCTGGTGAAAAAGTTGCAGCAGATGGAATAATAGCAGAAGGCGAAAGTTATTTGAACGAATCAATGCTAACGGGTGAATCTGTTCCTGTAAAAAAAACAAAAGGAGAAAAAGTAATTGCAGGTTCAATCAATGGAAATGGTTCACTTAAAGTAAAAGTTAGTCATGCTTCCAAAGATTCCTATTTATCAAGAGTAATAAAATTGGTGAATGATGCTCAGAAGGCAAAATCAAAAACGCAATTACTAGCCGACAAGGCAGCAAGAATCCTCACCATTGTTGCATTGTTGGCCGGTTTTTCAACCTTCTTTTTCTGGTGGTTAATAGCAAAAGAATCTTCTGTGTTTGCACTGGAAAGAATGGTAACGGTAATTGTAATTTGCTGTCCTCATGCTTTAGGATTGGCTGTTCCGCTGGTGGTTGCGATTTCCACTTCAATCTCCGCGAAGAATGGTTTACTTATAAAAAACAGGACTGCCTTCGAGAATGCAAGAAAAATCACCACTATTATTTTTGATAAGACGGGAACACTCACATTTGGAAAATTTGAGACAGCAAGAATAAAATCTTTGCAGGCTGAATTTGATGAAAAGGAAATCATTCGTTTGGCAGCGGCATTGGAACAAAATTCAGAACATCCCATTGCAACAGGAATCATTTCAAAAGCAAAAGAAATGGCGATCACAATTCCATTAACAAATAATTTCAAGGCCATTACCGGAAAAGGAATTGAAGCAGAAGTGGAAGGAAAAAATATTAAAGTGGTTAGCCCAGGATATTTGAAGGAGAATAATATTTCTATCCCTGAAAATTATTCGAGCACCACAGCTGAAACAATTGTATTCTTAATTATGAGTAATCAGTTAGCAGGATACATTGCGTTAGCAGATAAAATCAGACCTGAATCAGCTGAAGCAATTAAGACACTTCATGAAAATAATATCAAATCTATTTTGCTCACTGGTGATAATGCAACAGTTGCAAAGAGTGTAAGTGATGAATTAAAGTTGGATGGTTTTTTTGCTGAAGTTTTGCCACATCAGAAATTAGAAAAGATTAAGGAGTTACAAAACAAAGGCGAATTTGTTGCAATGACAGGAGACGGTGTTAATGATGCGCCGGCATTGGCACAGGCAGATGTTGGTATTGCTGTAGGCAGTGGAAGTGATATAGCTGCTGAAACAGCAGGAATTATATTAGTAAATAGTAACCCGGCTGACATTACCAATTTGATTTTATTTGGCAAGGCAACCTATAAGAAAATGATTCAAAATTTAATTTGGGCAACAGGTTATAATGTGATCGCTATTCCGCTTGCTGCGGGTGTGCTTTATAAATGGGGCATTATGTTAAGTCCTGCTGCAGGAGCCGTATTGATGAGCCTGAGTACCATTGTAGTTGCAATAAATGCAAAAATGCTTTCAATAAAGCGTTAATTTTTAATCTATTGATCAGGGAGGAAGAAACAAATACCGGATAAAGCCGTAGAATAGATTTAACTAATACTTATGCATGCATAAGCTTTCGAAGAAAATTAAATCTGCCGCCTTATTTGGGTTCTGCAGCATTGTTATATATGCTGCATTTGTTTTAATCTTTACCATTGTAACTGTAAATGGATACCCGCTTATTTACAGAGTTAGTCAGGGATTGGTTTTTAAGGGAGAAGATTCTTATAAGTGGTTTAGCGATTTTGATCAAGAAAAATATTATGCCATTTTAGTTTTCGGCTCCTCAGTTGCAGGCCGGGGTATTTCTCCAAAAATAGTTGAGAATGCAGGACACAGCATTTATATCTTGGCAACCGATGACCAGACATTAATTAATACTGAAGTATTGATTTACACGTTGGTAAAAAAAGGTAAAGTAAGGTTGGTTATTCTTGACTTATTCGAAACAGTTGTGGACCAATCACCATTGGAATCAACAGCAGATATAATTGAAAATTCTGAATCAGACCATGTAGCCTGGAGTATGGTTGTTTAAAGTAAAGAAATAAGGGCAATAAATATATTTGCAACCCGCTTTACGACGGAATATTTTACGCATGTATTAAGAAAATCTTCTTCACTTTATAAAGGTTTAAAATCACTGCCTATGAACATGCGTCCAATGGAAAATACGGTTCAGGTATTCACTGTTACATAGTTATTAGTAAGTATTTCTATTAGAGTTTAGTTATCCAATTTATTTACAGCAAGCTAATAAAGATGCATAATTGTTCCTGTCGGCTTCTCTTAAAGCTGCAATGTATTTCGCCCTATTTTCACTAACTGTTACTAAATCATTTGATAACCATTCTAAATTCTTTTGTTTATATAATTTTTCCATGATTAAATCAGCCATAATTCTCGCATGCCTGCCATTTCCATTGGGGTAGCAATGAATCTTTACTAATCTATGATGAAATCTAATGGCAAGTTCTTTAGGAGGCCAGGAATTGTGTTCAAAACAATATAACATATCATCATTCAATTTCTTTCGTTCTGTGGCAATATATATGGGCTCTACACCAACATTTGCTTCATGCCTCCGTTGTTGTCCAGCCCATTTCCAAACATTGCCAAGCATTTTCTTATGAAGTTGATTTTGAAAATCAGCAGAAAAAAGAACAACTGGATCAATTGTTTTTTGATTCAAAATCCATTGTATCGCATCTTCAATGTTGTTTTGCTCAACTTCATCTAATTGTTTTCTATTTGTAACATGACTTGGTATAAGCATCTCCAAATCTTCGGGCGAAAGGAGTGTGTCCCCATCTTTTGGTTCCAGGTTTAGTCCCATAAATTTCTTGGCATTGTTCTAATAATTTCCTTAGTTCTTTCTTTAATTGCCTGAGTCAATTTTTTGTTGGCAATTTTTTGATCTTCTAATTCCATTTGATTTGAAGTCCGCATAACAATCTTCGTTGCTAGTTGTTCCGCTCTTGCGTTGACCATATCTTCTAAACTTCCATTAGGGATGAATCCATATACAAATTTCAACCCTATAGCCTCTCCAGCACTTTTTAATTTTTCAATTGTAATTGTATTATCGACTTCTCTTTTTTCCAAATTTAATATCGCCTGATGACTTATTCCCAGTTTCTTTCCTAGTTGCTTTGCAGTCATCCCAATAGAGGTTCTTATCGAATTCAGCCATCCTCTTCTAGGTATGGAGCTATTTAGGTTCTTGTAGGCACTTAATTGCTCATCTACTTGTTTAAGTTGTAGATTTTTGTTTTTATAGTTCATTTTACTAAATTATTAAATATTAATATATTATGTGAATCCTACGCAATGTATAGATTGTATTATATTACGTAAATACAATCTATAAGTTGCAAATATATAAAATAATGCAACATATACGTTGCTTTTTATCATAGTAATGCAACTTATACATTGCATTAATTGCACGAGTAAGGATATGTTTGACCAGTGAGGGGGCTAAATTCACCTTGAACGATACAGATTAATTTATGAACAATGAAAAGAAATGTCAAAATTTTTTGGGAACTTCAACCGCTGTTAACGGCCCCCCGTTTGAGAGCGCGCTCTCACGGTGAAACCGACAGCGGTTGGGTGTTTTACTTTTGACACTTTAATTTCACTGTTCCCCTACGCACTGTATTGATCAAGGTGTTTTTATAGTGAACTGGCCTTCTCGTTTCGAATACTCAACTGAGAAACTGACACACTGAGGCTCTCTGAAACGCTAAAAGCGTTAAAAAACTCTCAATAAAAGGCTCTTGTTTCCCACATGTTTCCCACGAAACAAAAAATGCCTGATAATTCATTGATTATCAGGCATTTAATTGTTGCAATCGTGGTCCCTGAGGGATTCAAACCCCCAACCTTCTGATCC
>JANOXC010000157.1:0-18993 GCA_031418215.1 Bacteroidota bacterium | reverse complement strand
GCAAGGTTAGAAATCATAATGCCACCTGTTTCAGTCTGCCACCAAGTATCTACTACAGGACAATTTTCTTTGCCAATATTTTTATGATACCAGTGCCATGCTTCTTCATTGATCGGTTCGCCAACTGTTCCAAGCACTTTTAAGTTGTTCAGTTTTTTATCTTGAATAAAAGATTCGCCGAAGGCCATCAAACTTCTGATAGCTGTTGGTGCAGTATATATAATGTTGACATTGTATTTGTCTACAATATCCCAAAAACGACCGGCATCAGGATAGGTAGGTATGCCTTCAAACATCAGTGTTGTTGCGCCGGCACTTAAGGGGCCATAAACGATATAACTATGACCGGTTATCCAGCCAATATCAGCAGTACAAAAATGTATTTGCCCGGGTTGATATTGAAATACATTCACAAAAGTATAATTTGCCCAAACCATATAGCCGCCGCAAGTATGCACCACTCCTTTTGGTTTACCGGTTGAACCGGAAGTGTAAAGTATAAAAAGCATATCTTCTGCATCCATTTCTACTGCCGGGAAATCAGGATTCCCCTGGGTCTCTACTTTTTTTATTTCATCCTCCCACCAAACATCCCTGCCTTTAATCATACTTACCGGTGTACGTGTACGGGTGCAAACAATTACCTTTTTTACGAAAGGACAATTGATAAGGGCATCGTCAATAATGCTTTTAAGAGGAATATCTTTTGCACCGCGAAAAGCACCATCACAAGTAATGATAAATTCCGCCCGTGCATCCTGCAGCCTGTCTGATATTGATTGGGCAGAAAATCCGCCAAACACCACTGAATGAATTGCACCAATTCGTGCACAGGCTAACAATGCTATAGCAAGTTCAGGAATCATTCCCATATATATACAAACACGATCTCCTTTTTTAACTCCGTTGTTTTTTAAAACATTGGCAAATTGCTTTACTTTAAAAAGAAGTTCTTTATAAGTTAGTATTCGATGGTGCTCGTCGGGATCATTTGATTCCCAGATAATGGCAGGCTCATCACCCAATTTCTCAATATGACGGTCGAGACAATTCTCTGTGATATTTAGTTTACCGCCGATAAACCATTGGACATTCGGTTCTTTGAAATTCCATTCAAGAACCTGGTCCCACTTTTTCCTCCAAAGGAAGTTCTCTGCTATGCCTGACCAGAAGTCGGCAGGGTCTTCTAAACTATTTTTATAATCAGTATGATATTGGGCCAGTGTTTTTATTTGATAAGGATAGGACATTTTGAGCTGCTTATTTATTTATATTAATCATTTTCAGAAGCAGTTAAAATTAGTGTTTTTCTATTTATCATTGATAGTCACGACCGTAACTTTTGCTATTAGTAGTATTGTGATCTAAAAATCGTTTATTGATACTATCTATCACGAATCAGGGGTGATATTAATCATTTGTGTATATTACTTTTGATGGTAATTTTACAATGCGAAAAGTAAGAGTGAAAATTGAATCTTAAATCTTTAATAATTAAAGTCATGAAGACTAAATCACTTCAAATCATGAAAATATCAGGAAGGATTTCTGTTATTTTAATGTTGGGGGCTTTTCTTCTTTTTCAAGCATCTTGTCAAAAGGAAGATATTGTTCCTTCAAATGGTATCATTGCCCAACAAGCAATTAATGACAACTTGAAAAAACCTGTTCCTTTACCAACTATTTATATTGATCATATGGGGATGAGGTCTAATTTACCTCAATACAGTGTAACAGTATATGCAAATGGGAATGTGGTTTTTTATGGACGGAAAAATACTGCCATAACCGGTGAATTGAGTTTTAGTGTTACTGATGGAACCATCCGCGAGCTTAGGAATATGTATCAGCAAAGTGGGTTGTTTGACGACAATGAAAGGAGTAATTCAGCTTTACAAAAAAGTTCACCAAATCAATCTACTATTATTTCAGATATGCCATTTGTATTAACCTCTTTCAGCTATTTTGGTGATGGAGTTGTAGTAACACTTCGCGATGTTAGCGATAGTAATCTGACAGCTCTTATCCAATTGAGAACAATCACTGAAAAAGTGTTGCAAATTAATAAATATGTGTATGGGAAGTGAGCAATTAGAGAGAGTTCATTTCAGCAATATATATTAGTAATAAGCAGTTGAAAAAATAAGAAGGATAGTTGTTAATCACTGAGTCGGAGTGAACCTTTAGCACAAGCATCCACTCACAAACGGAGTTAATCTACTTCTTTTTTTATAATAAAAAAAGGTTGACTAAATTGCAATGCTCAATATAAAGCACAACAACTGCACAACCTTTTTATAATAAAACGGGTTCCTAAATCCCTAAAGAAAGTAACTGCTGCCTGAAGAGCAATAGTGAACTAATGAGGAACACTCATTTCTGAACTAACACTCACTAAGCCTGAAGTAATTTCAGGGGCCATAATCAAATGCTTTAACATGTCATTGGTTTTAATCCATTCAGCCGCCAGTTTATTTGAGGCAAAGGCGCTTTCTTTGCTTTCAAAAATACTAACCGTGGTAATCTCATTGCCATCGCGATCAGACGCGATGAGATAATAACTGACAAAGCCCGGAACTTGTTTGATGATTGATAAAAACTCTTTTCTAACCACCGGAATAATCAGTCCCGGGGCATCTGTTTTGTAAGTTCTGATACTGGCATACATGTGTCCTCCTTTTTTAAGGTAAGTAATAATAAGAAACTTATTGTTTTGGAAATGTAATAATATACATAGAATTAGAAAAATCCAAGTGAAATCTTATTTAATTTTCAACATTTAAGGCAAGACCCTGGTTTCAGTAAGCAAGTTGGATAACCGGGATTTAGGATTATGATCGACTTTAAATTTGGTTCAGAAATCGAAATTTTGAATTAGAATTAATAAATAGTTGCACGTTGTGCATGTTGATTATTTTAGGTAAAAATAATTCGAAGAAATTAATTGTGAACGTTTTTGATAACCATCATTTTTATTGTGATATTACAACAGCTCTTTTAAGAAAACACAAATTCCCATGAGGAGAATAAACCAACCAAACATCACCTTTAGTTGAGCAGAATTAAGTTTTATCAGCAGCTTGTACCCTAAGCCAATACCAACAAGGGAAAAAAATGTGAAGCCAAGTAAAAATCTAAAATTAAGTGCATCGTGTTTTTCCATTAATAGTTCTGTAAAACCACTTAAAGAATTAAAGGCTATTATTAAGAGTGAAGTACCTACACTCATTTTTAAAGGGATATTGGCATATAGAAACAATGCTGGAATAATAATAAAGCCGCCTCCTACACCTAGAAATCCTGTGACACAACCTGAAACAACTCCAATACTTATCAACTTGTAATAATTGTATTCATTGGTAACTTCAGTAAGTGCCTGATTATATTCTTTTTTACGAATCATCGTATAGGCCACAATCACCATCAATGCTGAAAAAATAAACATGATAAACATTTTTTTTGTGAGAATATATGATGCCGTGGAAAATATAATATCAGGAATTAATGGTATCAAAAACATACGCGTAAGAAACACGGAAAGGATGGAGGGGATTCCGAAAATGAGCGCTGTTTTAAAGTGCACCATTTTCTTTTGCACATAGTTGGCTCCTCCTACGGCGCTTGTAAGACCAACAACAAACAAACTATATCCGGTAGCATCAACCGGATTAATATTCATCAAGTATACCATTATTGGAACAGTTAGGATGGACCCGCCACTTCCAAAAATTCCCAATGAAACACCGACCAATATTGCACAGCAATACCCAATTAATTCCATTGGATGGAAGAATAAAAAGTAATGCAATTAATTTCCTGTAAACTTAAATTACAAGATTCAAAAAGGGGATGCCGATTATTGTATGAAGTTTGTATATTTTTAGTGAATTTAGAATGTCATTTACCTGGATGCTTTAATATATCCCCATCCATCATGCTGACGAGCTATGATTTCATAGATGCCGTCGGGTACCGTTTTTACACCTCGTAAAAGCATGTCTTTATCCACACCATTTTTCTTCATGGCAACTTCGCATACTTTAAACGAAACATTTTTATTGCCGGCATATTTAATGACTTCATTGGCCACCACTGATTTATCGACCGTAATCATATCCAGTGACTTTGCATAAAACACCACTTCAATATTTGCTTCAGGATTTGCTTTTGAGATTTCATCGACCCAGCGTATCACCATCTGGTGCACCACTGTATCTTTTGTTGTAACATCAAAAACCACATTGTATGGAGCTTTTTGAGCAATAACATAATTGCTTATTATCAGCAGCAATACTGAAATAAAAATTATTTTTTTCATGTTTTTAGAATATTTATATATATATATAATCAATCATTCATTTAAAATTACTTCTTAAAAGTATTGAACTTAAAAAGCCGGACCTATACTTTTAATTATTTTTAAGCATAAGTCCGGATTTATACTACTAGCTATGCGATTAACCGGCAAAAATATAATGACAACCATGTTCCTGTGCACGGCCCAATGCCCATACCCCGGAAGGGACAACTTGAATACCCGGTATTAATTCTGACATCCATTCATTCATTATTACTTCCTGTTTAATTCCCATTTTATTTGCCAGTACTGTGCTATATACTGTCATTGCTGCATTGCATACGCAAAACATTACACCACTTGCCTGGAGTTCATTGATACTGATTGCAACATCTCCAAAACCCGGGATCTTAAAATCGCCGGGTTGTGCATTCCAAAAAGGGTTACGGGTATTAACTGCAACAGGTGCATCTTTTGCCTGGAATGCACCACCGATTTCAGTAGCTTTAAATACATCGCCAAAACTGTATTTTTCCCACATCTTATCTTTAAAAGCGTAGCAAATAGCGTCATGTCTGAGTACAACAACAACTCCACAATCGCTCTCCGGTGTACCGGTAGCAACGTTGGTCAGTAAAAAAACTTTAGGCCATGCAAACGGCATTATTTCATGAGGTCTGGTTGCATCATAAACTACGCGGTGGCTTCCTTTCACTTTGTCGAACCATGCATCGGCAGGACTTTTTGCAGCTTTCGGAGATGCTGGTTTGGCAGCTCCTTTTTGCTGAGCATAAGAATTTAACGGATTGGCAATGGCTGTCAATCCCAATGCAGCAGCTCCACCGGCTAAGAACTTAATAAAATTCCTGCGATGTGTTGTTTGATTTTCGATACTGTTTGAAGTGGTTGTCATGAGAAATGGATTTTAAGTTAAAAAAATTATGAGTGATATTTGGTTGAATAATTTTCTCTATTCAAAAGTATACTGATATTTATCAAAAAGCTAATTCTTTTTTGAAGCAGCCTTGATTTCTTCATAAGGACCGTATTTATGTTGTTGCTCAGTATAAATGTCAGCATAAGGACCAAAAGGATGATCTAAAGGCTTTTTGGAAATGTCGGGCCAGTCTTTCTTGATTTTTTTAACCGGACGAGGCTGACTGCTGATAAACGCTGCAATATCCCAGGCTTCTTCGTCAGTAAGGGTTGGTTTATCAAAACTACTGGTAAGGTTAGGCATGTTTGATTTAATAAACCCTGCGAGGCGTGATAACCTGTATAATCCGGCTGCAGTATTGTAACTGTGTGTTCCCCATAAAGGCGGATACAAATAATAGGAATTGTTGAGCGAGTCCAATTGCCCTTCTCCATTCATCCCATGACATTTGATGCAGTTTGTTTGAAATGCGATTTTGCCTTTCATAGGATCAGCTGCACGTTTTAAGTAGGGAAGTTCAACAACAGCAGCTCCTTTAGGAACAACTCCTTTTTTTACATCCTTGCCAACCCAATTGATATAGGCTACCATAGCACGCATTTCTTTACTTAAACTGTCCAACTTTCTGCCGTTCATACTACGTTCCATGCAATCGTTGATTCTTCTTTCCAAATGTTCAACAGAGCCAGATCGTGCACGGAATTTTGGATAGATGGAAAAAACGGCATTGTATGGATTGGCATACAATTTTGTACCTGCATCAAGGTGACAATTCTGGCAATTCATTCCATTTGCAAAATGATTTATCTTTCCTGATGGTCCGAAATAGTATCCCGTATTGGAAACCAATTCCCTTCCGTAACGAATTAAATTTCCTGTGTCATTTTGCGGAATAGATAGGGTATCCGGAGCCTTCCATTCATCATCTTCAAAAAGTGTTCTGTTGTCTATTGCTTTGTTCTCACTTACCGTATCAGCTTTGACCTCCTGATTTTCTCCTGAATTACTACGGCAGCCCGCCAGGAGCCATGTCATAAGAAAAGGCGCTATGGTAGCAGCAAATAATGAAGGCGAAATTATCCTAATCGTTTTCAAAATGGTAGAAATAAAAATGATTTCTAAACAAAAAAAGATTTCTAAACTCTATACAAATTCACACTACTCAAAACTAATAATTCCAATACCCAATACCCAATACAGTTTACTTCTTCTCATACTTCCAGTTTCTTGATTTGCCTTCCGCAAGCATTTCAAGTGTGGTATCGATTCTTTTGTTTTTCGTTACCTCAGTTTTGGCTTCTGTGATCCATGTAACATATTCATTCCGGTGAGAAGGGTTGAAATTATCAAAAATTAATTTTGCTTTTTTGTTTTTATTAAGTGCACCCGACAATTCAACTGGAATAGGAAGTGCGCTGGTAATTGTTTTTTTTCTGGATGGGAGTTTGATGCCTTTATCATTCAGCATCGCGGCCTCCTTAATTTGGGAAATTATTTTTTTATCTGAAGGCAAATCCTCCGGTGATGTAATTCTTCCATAGTGTCCCATCGCTTCTTCATTGCCATCCTTCAATTTTCTGGCATCTTTCATCAATGATGCTTTCCAAAAACTGACTGCACAATGTTGCTTAAAAGCGGCCATACTACACATCATTTCCCCTTTATAGTCGAAGTGCGGAAAACCCCATTTTATTTTTTCTTCAGCATCAGGGCAGGTTTCATGAACCAGTGTCCGAAAGTGATTCAAGATAGGTTTTGCAAATGATGCGGATTTAGCAATGTAAGCATCAATTATTGCATCTTTTTTGCCCATGACTTATGATTCAACACACGAATATATTTATTTTTTTAGTAAAGCCAAGCGTTTTATCTTTAAATGGAAAAATTTCATCTATTACATGAGGGATTTTCGTAGGAATCAGGATTAACATAGGTAAGAAGAGCTAAATCGTAATTGTTGTCGATCTTTGTTAAGTAGGCCATCATGCCTGAATAAAATGTAGTTAACCAATAATAGAAATATATCCCATGAAAAAAGCAAAAACCTGGCATGAACATCATAGTGAAACGCTTGGATTCGGTCAGCGTTTGGCTGATAGGGTAGCCAATGGTATGGGCTCCTGGAAATTTATCATTATTCAAACCATACTTGTCATACTTTGGATGACTTTGAATTTGGTAGGTTTTATGCATCACTGGGATGTCTATCCATTCATTCTGTTAAATCTTTTATTTTCCACCCAGGCTGCCTATGCCGCACCAATTATCATGATGGCACAGAACAGGCAGAGTGAAAGGGACAGGGTGCAGGCACAGGCTGATTACCAGACCAATATTGAAGCGAAGCAGGAAATTGAAGCGCTTCAGATAAAGCTCAACAGCATAGAAGTAGATAAGCTGGATAAGATTATTTCAATGCTTAGCGAGATGAAAATGAACCAGGCAAAATAGTTGTTATTCAACAGTGTAAATAAGGAAAAAGGCAGGAAGATAAAGCGAGAAAATATTATGTGCTAAATTAGGCCTCTTAAAATTTCAAAAGGTTAAGCAACTAAAGAATAAAAAGTATCATGCAAATATTTAAGCAATTCACTTTCGATTCAGCCCATTTTCTACCCAATGTCCCCGTTGGACATAAATGCAAAGAAATACATGGTCACACTTATATCCTTACTGTATATATAACGGGTGAGCTAGTTAAAGACCTGGAGTGGGTAATGGATTTTTCAGATTTAAAAAAAGTGATTGAGCCTATTGTAGATACCCTTGATCATAAATTAATGAACAATATAGCAGGCTTAGAAAACCCCACTTGCGAAAAAATTGCTATTTGGATTTGGGATAAAATAAAACCTGATCTTCCGCTTTTAAAGCGGATTGAGTTAAATGAGACGCCTACTTCAGGTGTTGTTTATGAGGGGAAATAAATTTTATGAATAATAAAATGATTAATCTGGATAAGAAAAACACCAGAATTTTGAATTCCTCACCCAATCAAATAAGCCAATCCGCTGTTCACCGGTCCGCATAAGTCGCTGATCTTTTTCTTATGACAGAGCAGTTTAAATGCATCTCTTATTAACTTATAATCATCGTGAAAGGGGCAGGGATGTGTAACTGAGCATTTACTCAGTCCAAGACTGCATTGATCAAATATTGACTTGCCATCTATGGCATATATAACATTGATCACCGATTGGTTTTTTTGTCTCATTGTTATATAAAATCCACCATTAGGTCCTTTCGAACTGTTAATCACATTTTGCTTCACCAATGTTTGCAGCATTTTCCCCACTGTATGCTCGCTTGCATTGATAAACAATGCAATTTCTTTAATACCCGCTTTTTCTCCAGACTCAAATTTAGAGGCCAGATAGATCAAGGCTTTTATGGCTGTTTTACAGGTTAGGCTGAACATTTATTTTTTGTTTAAGAATTCGCGTCTATCTTCTGAAATCATTTCCGGATCACTGTTAAGGTTTTTATTTGGATTATTTCAAAATAAGAATCAATGAAATTAAGTAAGCCTGTAATAATAATACATGATAACTGTCATTTGGAAAATTTGAAAATTTTGAAATGAGATTGATGCTTTATGCAGGAAGTCCGTTTTTAATCAAGACAATTGCATGATTATTTTCGCGTTTTTCATGGTCATTAGAGAAGGCCTTTTTTATTGAAACAGAGAGTAAATCGCCGGTGACCATTGGGCCGAATGCTAATTTTTATTTTCCTGCTTTTGAGGTACAGACTTTCTGACAATGCATTGTTAAAAACATAGCCAGCCTGACCCGTCAACATGATTTCTACAGGTTAAATTTGCTAATATGAGGAAGAAATGGAAAATTGTTATTGCAGCCCTGTTGGTTGTTACGATCTGTCAAGCAGCAAAAAAGAAACTTGTTAAGGAGCAACCTGAAGTAGAGATTTCCGATTCGATGAGGTCGGAGTGGAAGGATAGCCTGAAGGTTGTTTCGGCTTTGGCCGCTGCCGACCTCCAGAAAGGTGACAGTGCTTCCGCCCTGTACCATTTCGAGAAAGCTTATTCACTGGCGGTGAAAACTGAGAATAAGGCGGAGCTTATAACTTCCGGAATATATATTGGCAAGGAATATATAAAAGATGGAAAGAATAAAGCGGCAGAGATCGTATTGGAGCAGGTTTTCAATGCAGCGGATCAGAACGCAAGATGGGATGTAAAGCTGGAGGCTTCCGACTTGCTTGCTCAATTGTTTGCTGCACGTGCTTTTTATATTCGTGCAAATTTCTATTTGAAGGAATCCTATGCATTACGTGATAAAGCGGCTGCGTTTGTTAATCAACAACAAAAGGCGAAGCTGCAGGCTGAGTTTGATACCATGGTAAAAGACAAGCAAAAGGAATGGGCGCAGCAGCAGGCGGCGGCAAATGAAGCGGCCTTAGCAAAGGATCAATATTCAAAATATCTGTTAATGGGTATTGGTGCACTAGTGGTGATAATTCTGGTTCTGTTATTTCGCATTTATCAATTGAACAAAACACTATTCAGCCTAGAAAAGGAAAATGATCTCCTTCTTCATAATAAAAAACACAATTCTGCTGAAATGGAAAGACTCCATCGTTTGAATGATGAATTAAAAAGCAAGCAGAGTGAAAATCTCCTCCGTGATCAGCTATTAGTTGCAACGCTGAGGGCTGGAGAAACTGCAACGGATTTTAAGAAGAAGGTTTAACCCTCTCAGTATTAATCGTTGCTTTATTTTACTTACTGATACAAAAATTCTTAAAGATATTTTCCAAAAGATCATCGGTGTACACTTACCAAGTCGATTATTTATATCCAATTCTTTCCCTGTCTTCCCATTTTCTTTGAGCTGCTTTTTCATCTTATAAATTTTCCATCGCATCATATATTTGATTTAGCTGAGCATCATGTTCACCTAATCGTTGCCTTAGTTCTTTCATTTGTTCTTTAAAGTCCGATTGGAGCAATAAAACCTTTCTTGTTTCAACAAAGGCCCTCATAATTGCAATGTTCATGTTTATTGCTTTTTGAGAACGTAATACACCACTTAACATGGCAACCCCTTGCTCGGTAAAGGCATATGGTAAATATTTATCAGTGCGGTTGGGAGCTAAATTGGCCATCATCACAAAATGTGATGATGGGTTTTGTCTGAGTGCATTCAAGTGATTTTTAATGTTTTCAAACTCGAAAATTTTCAGCTGAAACATAAAGTCTTCCGGGAAGCGCTCAAAATTCCGTTTTACGGACTGATTTAACACCCGTGTTTCAACACCATAAAGTGTGGCCAAATCAAAATCCAGCATTACTCTTTCACCTCTGATTTCGTAAATTCTGTTTTGAATAGATTGAATTATTTGCATTACCTGTTAGTGAATTTAATACTATTACGAGAACTGCAATAATATAGGTATGCAAGTAAATTTAAAATAGCAGAATGTTGCTAGAAACTACTACTTCCCGATACAAAACTTAGAAAAAATATTCTCCAAAAGGTCATCAGTATATATATCACCTGTAATCTCTGAAAGATGATAAAGTGATTGCCTGATATGAAATGCCAACAGGTCGGATGTTACTTTGTTCGTAATACCATCCATTAAATTCAGTAATTCCTCATTGGCCTTTTGTAAAGCAACGGCATGACGGGCATTAATGACCAGTGTTTCACTGCCTGTTGAAGTAGCGTTGATTTTATTTAACAAGGCATCTTTTAATAACTCAATCCCAGTCTTTGATTTTGCTGATATATATATTACATCGTCTGCAAGCTTCCCCTCCAACTGGAGCTTTTTAACATCAACCTGGTCGGTTTTATTCATTACTTTAAGTAAATGCTGAACAGAAAAATCAATATTATTTATGATTGCTTCCAAGTCAGCTTCATAAGTTTCTTTGTCAAATGTAGTGGCATCGCTCATATATATAATAACAGCAGCATTGGTCATGTGTTGCAACGTGCGTTCAACACCCATCTGCTCAATCACATCTTCAGATTTACGCAATCCTGCTGTATCTGCAAATCGGAAACGGTAGCCTTCTAATACCAACTCATCTTCTATAACATCCCGCGTTGTCCCGGCAATTTCAGAAACAATGGCACGATCTTCATTGAGCAGGGTATTTAACAATGTAGATTTTCCCGCATTGGGTTTTCCCGTAATAACAACCGGAATACCATTCTTCAAAACATTCCCGTACTTAAAGGAATCCAATAAACCGGAAACTGTAAACTGTAAACCGGAAACAAGTTTTTTCAATTCTTTCCTGTTGGCAAACTCCACATCTTCTTCAGCAAAATCGAGCTCGAGTTCAATAAGAGAGGCAAAATGGATGAGGGCTTCCCGCAATTTCTTAATTTCATTGCTAAACCCGCCACGTAATTGTTGCATGGCAATACGATGAACATTCGCGTCCTGCGTGGCAATAAGGTCTGCTACTGCTTCCGCTTGTGAGAGATCCATTCGTCCATTCAAAAATGCACGCATGGTGAATTCGCCGGCCTGTGCAGGGCGTGCACCAAGTCCATAAAGCAACTCCAATACCTGTTGCTGAATATAAACCGAGCCGTGACAGGAAATTTCAACTGTATCTTCAGTTGTGTAAGAGTGCGGTTTTTTGAAAACGCTGATCAGTACCTCGTCAATAATGGTTTCTTTATTGGTTAAGATGCCAAAATGAAGGGTGTGCGATTTAATATTTTCAAAATCAATTTTCCTGCCTTTTGCAGTTTCAAAAACTTGTTGAATGACGGTAAATGCTTCCGGCCCCGAAATGCGTATTATAGCAATAGCCCCTGTTCCGGCAGGTGTTGCTAAAGCACAAATGGTATCAGCTAAATTGTTTTTCATGGCGGGATGCAAATGTAGGCAGGAGGCCGTTAACTTAATTCCTTTATTTTTGTCGCTTCAATTTTATAAGAACATTATGAGCGTACTGGTAGATAAAAATTCGCGTGTTATCGTGCAAGGCTTTACAGGTAATGAAGGAACCTTTCATGCCACACAGATGATTGAGTATGGAACCAATGTCGTCGGCGGTGTTACGCCGGGCAAAGGGGGAACAACGCACCTTGATAAACCGGTCTTTAATACGGTGCATGAGGCCGTTCAAAAGGCCGGAGCCAATGTCTCTATCATTTTCGTCCCACCGGCTTTTGCAGCAGATGCTATTATGGAAGCTGCTGAAGCCGGAATTAGTTTAATAGTTGCCATTACTGAAGGTATCCCAACCCGCGATATGATTATGGTAAAGGAATATCTCCGTGGTTTTGTTTGCAGGTTAATTGGTCCAAATTGCCCCGGCATCATTACTCCCGGCGAAGCTAAGGTAGGCATCATGCCCGGTTTCGTTTTTAAGAAAGGTCATATTGGGATTGTATCGAAAAGCGGTACCTTAACTTATGAAGCTGCCGACCAGGTTGTTAAAGCCGGATTGGGCATTTCAACTGCTATTGGCATTGGTGGTGATCCAATTATTGGCACAACAACGCGTGAAGCTGTGGAACTTTTTATGAATGATCCCGATACAAAAGGCATTGTAATGATTGGTGAGATAGGCGGTGGATTAGAGGCTGAAGCAGCCCGCTGGATTAAGGCACATGGAAATATGAAACCTGTTGTAGGATTTATTGCAGGGCAAACCGCTCCTCCCGGACGTAGAATGGGGCACGCTGGTGCAATTATAGGTGGAGCTGAAGATACGGCTGCTGCAAAAATGACCATCATGCGCGACTGCGGTATTCACGTTGTGGATTCACCGGCATTCATTGGTAAAACGATGGCTGAAGTGCTTGGTAAGGTTGCCGTTTAAGCTAACATAACTATTTATTAAGAAAAAAGGGAGATCAATTGATCTCCCTTTTTTGTTTTTTGAAAGTAGGCTTATTATTTACCTTGTCCTAGCTGATATTGTAGTCCTATCTGAAGACCGCCGTAGGTACGGTTAGTTGATGAGTATTCGAAATTATCATTCGTATTTGTATGAGCGTAACGAGAAACCTGGCTAAGTTTTTTACTTGCACTTAATGCATCGGCCTCTGCTAAAGTATACTCAACTGTGGCATCGGTAAACATATAGCCGAACCGCAAACCAGTTGTTAAATTCAGATTGTCAGTTAACCGGATATCGACACCAAAACCCAAAACAGCTCCTAAACCAAATCCTTCAAAATTATCTTTAAAATCTTTGTCGGTATAAAAGTCAGGACTGGTATAACCGGGTACGTCAAAAGTCTCTTTAGCACCGGTTAATAATGAAACCTGAGGACCAATATCAAAATAAGGTCCTCTTGGTGAAGAAACACGGAACATTAATGGAATGTCAATATAACTCGTGTTAATTTCATTCGTAAAATCGATTTCTTTATTGGTCAAATCATCCTTAAAATAACCATCGTATTTCTGATTATGACCTGCATAGTTTACTTCCATGCTAACACCATACGTTTCAGACAACATCCAAATTACTTGTCCGGCAAAAGAAGTACTAAATGAAGAAGCATAATCAAGGCTGGCATTTCTGTCGGAAACATTTTTATTAAAAAACCAAGTTGAAGAATAGGATGCTTTTACACCCAAACGAAGACCTTCCTGAGCGTATGTGGCTGTGGTGCTGATCAATAGAACAGCAATTAGAAGATTTTTTTTCATGGCATATGTGGGTTTAGTTCGTTGGTTATCTTTGGCAAATTAAACTGAAAATAACCATTCATCCAAGAATTAACCCATGATAAAACTCATTGAAGGCAAAAACGCACTTGTTACAGGTGCTTCACGAGGAATAGGCAGAGGCATTGCATTGGAACTTGCAAGGCAAGGTGCTAATGTGGCTTTTACCTATTTATCATCTCCTGACAAAGCCCTTGAATTGGAAAAAGAATTACAGGCGCTTGGAATAAAGGCAAAAGGATACCGTTCAGATGCTGCGGATTTTAAAGCTGCAGAAGAACTGATCAATAATGTTGTAACGGATTTTGGTTCGTTGGATGTAGTGGTGAACAATGCCGGCATCACACGAGATAATTTATTGATGCGAATGACAGAAGAACAATTTGATGAAGTAATTAAAACAAATTTGAAATCTGTTTTTAATATCACGAAAGCTTGTCAGCGACCAATGTTAAAACAACGTAAAGGTTCTATCATAAATGTTTCTTCCGTTGTAGGAGTTAAAGGAAATGCAGGGCAAGCAAATTATGCTGCCAGCAAAGCAGGTATCATCGGATTCACCAAATCAATTGCATTGGAATTAGGTTCACGCAACATACGTTGTAACGCCATTGCTCCCGGCTTCATTGAAACAGAAATGACAGGTGCGCTGAACGAGGAAACAGTAAAACAATGGCGGGAGGCTATTCCGCTGAAAAGAGGTGGGACGGTTGAAGATGTTGCAAACCTGGTGTTGTTTCTCGCAAGCGACTTATCTTCCTATATCACTGGTCAAACTATTAATGTTGACGGAGGAATGTTAACTTAATTTTATTATTCTTTTGTCATGCTGCTTCGCCATCGGCAAGCCTATGGCGACCGATGGAGGTACGAAGCATCTCTGGAGTTTCATCGAAGAATATTTAATCTTGCTCAAAATATAATATCATCGCATGTAAATCGTGAGATTCTTCACTGACGTTCAGAATGACAAAGTAAAAAAGTTGTCAACACTATACACTAATCCCTAAGCCCAAACCTCTAAAAATTAAACTTAAAATTATATATCAATGAAATGCTTTAAAATTAAATCAACATTACTGCTACTGATGGTAGCATTTTCATCCTTTGCGCAACAGGCTGCGATGAATAACATTCTTCCTTATCCCATTTATCAAAAGAAATTAAAAAATGGTTTGAACGTGGTAACGATTCCATACGATAGCCCCGGAATTGCTTCATTTTATATTGTGATGCGCGTTGGATCTCGTGACGAGGTAGAAGCAGGCAAATCGGGTTTTGCTCATTTCTTTGAGCACATGATGTTTCGCGGAACAGATAAGTATCCATCTGAAAAGTATAGTGAAACGTTAAAGAGTACCGGTGCTTCTGCAAATGCAAATACCAGCCTCGACCGGACTTTATATCACATGACCGGCAATGCTGCCATGCTTGATAAAATGTTTGAGATTGAAGCAGACCGTTTCATGAATTTGAAATATTCCGTTCAGCAATTCAAAACCGAAGCCGGCGCAGTGAAAGGGGAGTACACAAAGAACTATTCATCTCCTTATGCACAATTGAATGAAAAAATGAGTGATGCTGCATTCACTAGTCATACCTATAAGCACACAACAATGGGGTTCTTCAATGATGTTGTTGACATGCCTAACCAGTATGAATACTCTCAGGAGTTTTTCAAACGCTTTTACCGTCCTGAATATGCAACCATCATTGTTGTAGGTGATGTTTCAGCTGATCAGGTAAATTTATTGGCGTACAAATATTTCATTGGTTGGGAAATGGGTGATTTTGAAAGTCAAATCAATGAAGAACCTGAGCAGGTTGAAACGAGATATACGCATATTCAGGTTCCAAATTTCCCACCTGTTGTTGCTTTAGACTTCAAAGCTCCTGCTTACAAGGACGATGATATGGAAATGGCTGCCGTAGATGTGATGAATGCCATCCTCTTATCTGAAAAATCTGATCTGTATAATAAACTCGTTGTAAAAGAGCAAAAGTGCCGTTCTTTAGATGGTGGTGCAAACTCCACTCGTGATCCATACCTTATTGAGGTGCAGGCATCAGTTGCCGAGCAAAAAGACATGCAATACGTTAAAGATGAAATAATGAAGGCAATTGAAAGAATGAAAACAAACCCGGTGGATCAAAAGCAATTGGAAGACGCCAAAACACGTTTGCGTTATAGTTTTGCAATGGGTATCGATAGCCCTTCAAAAATTGCAGAAGCGGTTTCAAGTTATACATGGATCACAGGTAATCCTGAATCATTAAATATTTGTTATACTAATTACGCAAATGTTACTGCAGACGATATCATGAGAGTGGCTAATACATATTATGTTGCCAATCACATGACAGTTGGAACCATTTCAGCAGACGCAACTTCACCAATTAAATAATATTTAAACTTAAAGAACCAGTCAAGATGAAAAAAATAATTTCCCTAATATATATAGTAATGTTTACTGCATTCATTGGTAATGCAGCTGACGTGGTAGAGTTACCACTTCCAAATTCCAATAAAGTTGTAATTAAACTAATGTTTCGCAACGGCAGCATTTGTGATCCAAAAGGAAAGGAAGGGCTTACTGTTCTTACAGCTAATACCATTATTGATGGTGGTACCCAATCAATGACAAGTAGTGAATTAAAGGATTTAATTTATCCAATGGCGGCACAGTATTTTGTAACTGTAGATAAAGAAGTCACTTGTTTTACTTTTTCTGTGCATGTAGATTTTCTTAAACAATTTTATGAAGTGATAAGGGGACTTTTGTTTTCTCCAAGGTTTGATGCTGTTGATTTTGACCGAACTAAATCCAATCAGTTAAATTATGTGGAGCAGGTTATTAAGACTTCCAGTGATGAAGAATATAGTAAGATGGCACTTGAAGATTTTTTATTCAAAGGGACTAATTACCAGTCAATGGTGAATGGAACTGCGTCAGGGTTAAAAAACTGCAACCTGGGAGATGCCAGGATCCAATTCCGGAATTTCTTCACTGCAAACAATGTCACCATTGGAATTGCTGGGAATTATACTCCGGAATTTCTGAATCAATTAACTTCTGATATCAATAAATTACCTGCAGCAAATGCTGTTATTCCAAAACCGGGGAAAGCAAATATGGCTGATGGATTGCAAGTGGAGATAGTACAAAAAGATAAAGCTTTGGGGTCTGCAATTTTTGCAGGATTTGAATTACCCATTACCAGAAGAAATAGCGATTTTGCGGCCTTAATGATTGCTAATTCATGGCTCGGCGAACACCGTAAAGCTTATTCGCACTTATATAAAAAGATCAGGGAAGAGCGATCCATGAACTATGGTGATTATAGTTACATAGAATGGTATGCTAATGGTGGTCAGAATATGTTGCCTCGTCCGGGTAGTCCACGTTCCTCCAATTATTTTTCCATTTGGCTTCGACCTGTTCAAACTGCGGTTGGATTGAAGAAGCAATATCCAGAATTAAACGACATTACAATCGGGCATGCACATTTTGCTATTAGAATGGCGCTGAACACAATGCAGACATTGATTGATAAAGGGATGGGAGAGCAGGATTTTGAATTGACAAAGACTTTTTTAAGATCGTACATAAAATTATACGCACAAACCCCTGAACAGCAATTGGGTTATTTAATGGACAGCCGCTTTTATGAGCGGAGGGATTGGCTGAAGGAAGTTGATGAAATGCTTGAAAAAGTAACCTATGCAGATATGATGATGGCTGTCAAAAAGTACTGGCAAACAGAAAACATGTTTATTGCTATTGTTACTGATAAGACAGAAGCTTCACCTTTAAAAAACAGTTTAGAAAAAAATCTAACTTCACCAATGAGTTACTCAGATGCTTTAAAGGCCGTTTTAACTCCTGAGATCCTTGATGAAGATAAAGCTGTTTCCGATTATAAATTAAAAGTGAAAAATGTGACTATTGTTAATTCAGCTGATATGTTTAAGTAAAATATTCTACGAAAATTTAAAATAATATGTTTTTAATAAGACAGGAATTTATTCCTGTCTTATTTGCTTATGAGAAATAATAAGATGAAAGTAACAGGTTTTACAATTGTAAAGGATGCAATTAAGTATGATTATCCTGTTATAGAAGCAATCAGCTCTGTTTTACCGCTGTGTGATGAATTTGTCGTTGCAGTTGGAAAGTCTTCTGATGGAACTTTGGACCTCATTAAAAGCATTAAAAGCACTAAGATTATTATTATAAATACTGAATGGGACCTTAGCAATAGGAAAGGAGGTAATGTGCTGGCCGTTGAAACGAATAAGGCATTTGCAGCAATATCGGCAGATTCTGATTGGGCTTTTTATATTCAAGGGGATGAGGTTGTTCATGAAAAATTCCATGACACGATATACCATGAAATGAAATTCAATTTGGATCATAAAAATGTTGATGGTTTATTATTCAAATACCTGCATTTTTATGGCTCCTATGACTATATTGGTTCGAGTGCAAAATGGTATAAAAATGAAATCAGAATTATCAGGAATGATAAATCATTTTTTTCCTTTCGCGATGCCCAGGGGTTTAGAAAAGCAAACAATAATTTATTGCAAGTAAAGCCTATTGATGCCTATATCTATCATTATGGCTGGGTGAAGAAGCCGGAAGTAATGCAGCAAAAGCAATTGGAATTTAATAAATACTGGCATGATGATGAATGGATAGAAAAGAATGTTTTAAAAGGAGTTGAGTTTGATTATTCAAAGATTGATGAATTAAAGCAGTTTACAGGTATACATCCTAAGGTTATGCAAAACAGGATCAAGGAGAAAAATTGGAAATTTGATTATGATCTTTCATTGAATAAGCTTTCTGCAAAAGAAAAAGTAAAGTTGCTATTGAATAAGTATCTTGGCCTTGATTTCAGTTACAAGAATTACAGAATAGTTAAATGATGTGATTAATGAATTTCATTTACAGAAAACGTTTTTGAATGAGCAAGAGCAGCAGTAAAAGTATTTTTCGATTTAGGTGGGGTAATTACACCACCAACAAGTATCTGTTATGGACTGCCAAAATATTTTCATTTCTGTTTTGCTACTTTTTAT
>JANOXC010000156.1:0-19663 GCA_031418215.1 Bacteroidota bacterium | reverse complement strand
GATAAAGTGAAACATTATTTTGCAATAGTTTTTAATTGTGAAATCATTGCTGCCGAAACTGCTTTAAAAGAAAAGACTGTTCAAATATGAAAAAACTCATAAAGGGAATAGCATACAGCATTGGTATTTTGTTGATTCTTTTCAATATATATATTTTATTCAGTGGAAAATCATATGTATACAAAGCCCTTGTCTATAATTTTGTTGATATAGATGATAATGATATTTTCACGCAACGCAAGGTTCCTACAGGAGAAGGAATTGAATGGCCTTTTCATGCATTATATCAGAAGAAAGTAATGCCGAAATACCTTATGGATTCGCTTGAGAAATATCAAAGTGTGGCTTTTGTAATTATACAAAACGATTCCTTGTTATTTGAAAAATATTGGGAAACATACAGCGACTCTTCCATCTCCAATTCTTTTTCAATGGCAAAAAGTATTGTCGGTATTTTAACAGGCATTGCTGTTGATGAAGGAAAAATTAAAAGCCTTGACGAACCGGTTGCAGATTTTATTCCTGAATTTAAAGAAGGTGATTTGGCAAAGATCACCGTTCGCCATTTGTTGATGATGAGTTCCGGTTTGGATTGGGATGAAGCCTACACCAGCCTCTTTTCTCCAACTACAGAAGCTTATTATGGAACTGATTTGTATAAATTGGTGGTTAACCAAAAAGTAGCGCAACCACCCGGTAAGGATTTCATTTACCAAAGTGGCAACACGGAATTATTGGCTATCATCCTGGAAAAAGCAACAGGTAAAAACCTGAGTGAGTATGCCTCAGAAAAACTATGGAAACCATTGCATGCCATGCACACTGCGGAATGGAGCCTCGATAAAAAAGAGGGGCGTGAAAAAGCTTATTGTTGCTTCTATTCCAATGCCCGCGACTTTGCTCGCTTCGGATCATTGTATCTGCACGATGGTAAAATGTTCGGGCAGCGAATTGTGTCATCTGATTACGTAAAATTGGCTACCACTCCTTCTTCCATACTGGATGAGGGAAAACCTAATAAATCCTATGGGTATCAATGGTGGATTACGAGGCAGGACGGGCATGACATCTATTACATGCGTGGCATTTTAGGACAGTATGTAGTAGTAATTCCTGATCGTCAAGTTATCTTTGTGAGGCTGGGCCATAAACGTCCGGAAAAAGATGCAAATGGTGAATTAATTGATTTGCCTTTATATATAAAAGGTGTGCTGGAAATGACTGAATAAAAAAGTTGGGAGTCGGGAGTTCGGAGAAATAGTTTAAGTCTCCGAACTCCGAACTAATGACTAATAACTCTTGAAATAATTTAACGATTAAATAAAGTTCATGCTTAAAGATATTCCCCAAATACCAGTAACAGATATAGCCATTGCTATTTTACCGGCTGAGGAAAACGAAACGGAAGGTGAAGCAACGGATGAAGCGCTTTGGAATGTATATATATTAAACCTTAAAGACATATCAATTGACAACGTAATTATTAGTTCAAAAGGTTATGGTTCTTATCTGGGTGAGCCTGTGAAAACTTCAGTACTTCGTCAATTTCTCGGTACAATGGAGCCCAACAGTTTCATGCCGATTGAAGCCATTCAGGAAAAAGTGTTTGGACTTAACAATGAATACTGGGTAAGCTTCTATATTAAGAATGACATCTTCGATAAGAAATATGTTTTTCTGCCTGAAACTATCAAAGAAGAGTTTTTTACTACTGTTCCTATACTGAATAGAAAAGGTGTGATGATTAGATGAGTGCTGAGTATTGAGTACCGAATATGAAATTACTTGATATAATTATTTTCCATTAGTCAATATTCATTGGTCAATAGTATGTATTGTAATTGATGACTGTATTTTATTCGTATATTCGTTTTGATTCGTATATTCGTTGACATATTGAAATAATAATCTAACCTTTATCATCATTATCATGCTAACTCACATTCCCCTAACCAATGTGCTGTGCCTCGATATTGAAACCGTTCCTCAATATCCGTCCTACGACGATGCTTCTCCGGAAGAACAGGCCTTATGGAACCGCAAAGCTGAATTTTTAAAAAAAGGTGAAGATGATACTGCTTCCACGCTGTATCAACGCGCCGGTATTTATGCAGAGTTTGGAAAAATCATCTGCATCTCTACAGGTTTTTTGTCAATGCAGCATAACGAAAGACAATTCAGGATCAAGTCATTTTATGGAGATGATGAAAAGGAATTGCTGACTGAATTCGCTGCCATGCTTTCAAAATTTAAGAGCAACACCATCCTTTGTGCACACAATGGAAAAGAATTTGATTTTCCCTACATCTCTCGCAGGATGATCATTAACAATGTACCATTGCCGGCTTCCTTAAATCACAATGGAAAAAAACCCTGGGAAATTCCACATTTGGACACCTTGGAATTATGGAAGTTTGGTGATTACAAACATTATACACCATTGAATCTGTTGGCGCATATTTTAGGCATTCCAAGTCCTAAAGATGATATCGATGGAAGCCAGGTGCATAAGGTATATTACGAAGAAAATAATTTACAACGTATTGTAACTTATTGCCAGAAGGATGTGATTACTGTAATCCAGATTTTGTTACGGTTGAAAAATGAAAAACTACTCAACAATGATGAAGTGCTGATTGTTTGATACAATAAAGATGTAATTGAATCTTTAATACGCTCAACTATTCTTAAGGCTTCCGGCTAACTTTTATACTTATTGCAAAGCTAAAGTCAAGAAGCCAAATGTATCAGTGAAGCAAGCAGTAGGATTTTTCCTACAAGCTAATGTTAATATCCTCCTCTAAGCTCGCATACAACATGCTTAAATTGATATTACTTTTATCAAAGAATCATCCTTATGCAAAAAATCACCAAACTCCTTGTCGCCAATCGTGGTGAGATTGCCATCCGTGCTTTACGCGCTGCTGCTGAACTTGGAATCAGAACTGTTGCACTCTACACTTTTGAAGACCGTTATTCCTTGCATCGCTACAAAGCTGATGAAGCGTACCAGGTTGGAAAAGACAATGAGCCTTTAAAACCTTATCTCGATATTGATGCTATTATCCAGGTCGCCAAACAAAATAACATCAATGCTATTCATCCCGGCTATGGCTTTCTTTCAGAGAATGTAGGATTTGCTAAACGTTGTCGTGAAGAAGGAATAATTTTCATTGGCCCTTCTCCTGAAGTGATGCAGCAATTGGGTGATAAAATGGCGAGCAAGCTTGTTGCACGGGAATGTAAAGTACCGGTCATTGAAGATAATAAAATCCCACTTACCGATGCAACTGTTGCATTAAAGGAAGCAGAAAGAATCGGATTGCCCCTAATATTAAAAGCCAGTGCAGGTGGAGGCGGACGTGGCATGCGTGTCATCCGTAAAAAAGAAGAACTGGAAAAAGCATTTGATGAAGCACGCCGCGAAGCAGCAAATGCATTTGGCGATGACACCATCTTCCTTGAAAAATTTGTTGATGATCCCAAACATATTGAAGTGCAGATCCTCGGCGACCAACATGGAAATATTGTGCATCTTTTCGAACGCGATTGTTCTGTGCAGCGCCGTTTTCAAAAAGTAGTGGAGATTGCTCCAGCTCCTTCATTGAAGCAAACTACAAAAAATAAATTGTACGAATATGCATTGAGCATCACTCGTCATGTGGGATACAACAATGCAGGAACAGTAGAGTTTTTAGTAGATGAAAAAGAAAACATTTTTTTTATTGAAGTAAATCCCCGAATACAGGTAGAGCATACCGTTACAGAACAGGTTACAGGAATTGACATTGTGCGTAGTCAGATTCTGATTGCCGATGGCGAACCACTTACTTCGCCGTTGATCGATATTCAAAAACAA
Organism: Bacteroidota bacterium; assembly: GCA_031418215.1. Classification (GTDB taxonomy): domain Bacteria; phylum Bacteroidota; class Bacteroidia; order AKYH767-A; family OLB10; genus JANOXC01. The sequence continues at coordinate 15,804 of JANOXC010000156.1, read as the reverse complement.
GAAGACATTGTTTGCCGTGGCGTTGCCATTCAATGCCGCATTACAACGGAAGATCCGCAAAATGATTTCAAACCTGATTATGGTACTTTGATCGCCTATAGAAATGCAGGGGGATATGGTATTCGTATTGATGAAGGGAGTTCATATCAGGGGGTAAAGGTTTCACCGTTCTTTGATTCCATGTTGGTAAAGGTTACAGCACAGGGCAGAACACTTGGCGGTGCCAGCAAACGCATGTACCGTACATTGATGGAATTTCGTATCCGAGGCGTGAAAACAAATATTCCATTTTTGGAAAATGTAATTTCTCATCCGGTATTTCAGGAAGGAAAAGCAACAGTAAAATTTATTGAGAAATATCCGGAACTGTTTCAATTTAAAGTTAAGCAAGACAGCGGCACCAAGGTTTTAAAATACCTTGCTGAAGTATTGGTGAATGGCAATCCTGATGTTACAAAAAAAGATAATACTAGAGTTTTTTCAGCGCCGCGTATTCCTATATTTGATTCAACAAAAAATTATCTTCCCGGTACAAAAAATAAATTAGACGAATTAGGTTCCGAGAAATTTGCACAGTGGTTGAAATCACAAAAGCAAACATTGTTCACCGATACAACTTTCAGGGATGCACACCAAAGTCTGCTCGCCACGCGTGTTCGTACAATGGACATGATGCGCGTTGCAGGATCATTTGCACAAAGCAATCCTCAATTGTTCAGCATGGAAGTGTGGGGTGGCGCTACATTTGATGTAGCCCTACGTTTTCTGCATGAAGACCCATGGAAGAGATTGCAACAATTTCGTGCAGCTATTCCAAATATTTTATTGCAAATGTTGATTCGGGGAAATAATGCTATTGGCTATGCAGCTTATCCCAACAACCTTGTCGAGAAATTTATTGAAGAGTCGTGGAAAAACGGTGTTGACATCTTCCGAATTTTTGATTCACTTAACTGGACAAAAAGCATGAAGGTGAGTATTGATGCAGTAAGAAATAAAACCGGTGGCATTGCAGAAGCCTGCATCAGTTATACGGGTGATATTTTAAATAAAGAGAAGAAAAAATATTCATTACAATACTATCTTGACCTCGCGCGTGAACTGGAAGATATGGGTGCGCATATCTTAGGCATTAAAGATATGGCAGGTTTACTGACTCCTTACGCTGCAGAATTATTGATCAATGAGTTGAAAAAGGTGATCAACATTCCAATTCATTTACATACCCATGACACCTCTTCCATTCAATCTGCAACTTATTTAAAAGCCATTGATGCAGGAGTTGATGTTGTTGATGTTGCATTGGCTGCTATGTCAGGATTGACTTCACAACCAAACTTTAACTCACTGGTGAAGGCATTGCAAAACACCAAACATGATACAGGTTTTAATATTGAATCTCTCAACGAACATTCCAACTATTGGGAAACAGTTAGAGAATGGTATTATCCATTTGAATCAGGATTGCTGGCAGGAACAGCGCAAGTTTACGAGCATGAAATTCCCGGCGGACAATATTCAAATTTAAAACCACAAGCAGTTTCATTGGGTTTGGGTGAAAAGATGGAGGAAATAAAAAAAGCTTATGCTGATGTCAATGATTTGTTTGGCGATATTGTAAAGGTAACACCAAGTAGCAAGGTTGTTGGCGACATGGCTTTATATATGGTTTCTAACAACCTCAGTAAGGAAGATATATATAGTAAAGGGGAAAGCATTAATTTTCCTGAATCGGTAATCAGCTTCTTTAAAGGCGACCTGGGGCAGCCTCCCGGTGGTTTTCCTGAAAAATTGCAGGATATTGTATTAAAAGAAACGAAACCATATACTGATCTTCCGAATGCTCACCTGAAACCCGTTGATTTTGATGTTGAGTTTACTCTCTTTCAACAACAGTTTGGAAAGCAATTGGGCTTTACGGATTTCTTGTCCTGGAAGTTTTATCCGAAAGTTTTTGAAGAATATAATGAATTTAACAAACGATTTGGTGAAGTAAGTGCATTACCTACAACAGCTTTTTTCTTCGGCATGAAAAACAATGAGGAATTGCTAGTAGAAATTGGAAAAGGAAAAACAATTATTATACGACTTTTATATGTTGGTGATGTAGATGAAAATGGTCAACGCACCGTTTATTTCCGCCTCAATGGACAAACCCGCTCTATTGACGTTGTCGATAAAAAGGCAAAAGTGAATAAGACCAGTCACAGGAAAGCAACATCAGAAAATCAAATCGGCACCCCTTTGCAGGGATTATTAAGCCGAATATTTATTAAACCGGGGCAGCAAGTTTCAAAGAATGCTCCATTATTCACAATTGAGGCAATGAAAATGGAAACAACCATAACGGCATCACGTGATATAACCATTAAGCAGGTAATTCTTGCAGAAGGCACATTGGTTGAATCAGATGATCTTGTGGTAGAAGTCGAGTAAGAATATTCTTTCGCTAAAACCTAATCAAATGTCGTTATTGGGTTTGTACCTCCTTTATATATAATTCAGATCTAGCGACTGGCGAATTCAACTTTAGATTGTTAGCTTTTTTATTAATTCAACCCCTCAACACAAACACCTTTTATATAAGTTTGCAGTTCATGATTGACATATTACCACAGTTTATTAGTGAAGCAAAGAAAGGAATGGCTGATTCGGGTCACCGGCAGCGGATGAATTCATTTGTATCACAATACCAGACCTCCTTTCAAACAAGTGTGAAGCAGTTTGCCAATCTCGAACTGGCCAAAATGCGGGCTGAGCGTCTGCGTTGGAGAACAATTAATCACCTGGACAAATATTTAATAGAGTTCGAATCCAATTTTATTAAATCAGGAGGAAAGGTAATCTGGGCTCAGGATATGCAGGAGGTTACCAAAGAGATTATTAACATCCTTGATAAAAACAATGCCGTTAAAGTTACCTCCTGTACCGATCAACAAACGGAAGAACTAAACGTAAATGATGCTTTAAAAAGTGACTCCAGAAAAATCACGGAGACGGCATCCGCTGCTGCTGCGGCAAATTCTATGAATAAAATGGAGGATGCTGCTGATACCATCCGTCAACAACTGCATAAGGAATTTATTCAGGCCAATGCAGGAATTACAACAGCTTTGTTTTTCATAGCTGACCCTGCCGCTATCGTCATCGGTGATAATAATGGTGCTGCATTGTTAACTGCAGGTATGCCGCGGATTAGCTTTGTGCTAGCTCCAATTGACAGAATTGTTCCTTCATTAGTTGAAGTAGATACCTTGCTATCACTTCATGCAACCTATCAAAATGGCAAATCACAGCATGCATATAATACTATTTTAACAGGTCCACGCACAGTCACTGAAAAAGACGGCCCGGAAGAATTATATATTATATTAATTGACAATGGCCGTACCAACGTTTTATCATACGAAGCACAACGTAAGATACTTTCCTGCATCAACTGCGGCGCCTGCTTACCTGCGTCAGCAATCTACAAAACCGTTGGCGGAAAATCCTATCCAGGTCCTGCTCGTGCTGTTGGAATTCCATTAGCTTTTGGACCTGAGAAATATAAATACCTTGCCGATCTAGCCACCATGGATGGCAGTGGCAGTGAAGCTTGCCCTGTGAAGATTAGCTTCCCACGACTGACGCTTGAAAACAGAAAAATGTTCGTGGAACAAGGTTTTGGCTCCAAAAAAGAGAAGTGGTTTTATTTCGCATGGAAAAAAGCGATGTTGAAAAGAGATATCATCAGCTGGACCGGGTTGGATGCGAGAAAAAAAGTAATGGAATCGTATTACAAAAAATCGAAGGAAGGACTACGTGCCTGGCCGATTTCATCAACAAAATCTTTTAACCAGCAATGGCGGGAAAAGAGAGCCTAGCCATAATACCAAATATCTAGCTTAGTTATTGAATATTTAAAGTTGTTGCCCTCTTGAATAATACTAAAGGATGATTTTTTGAAAGGCGGGTGATAGCTATCAAAAAAATCATTACGTTTGGGGAAACACCACGACCGTTATGCAAACAGAAAACATAACCCCCACATTTGGTAAGGAATATTTTAACAATTACATCCGACTTGTAAACGGAAATGATATAGTTTCCATACTTGAACAACAAGGCCTCATGACCAAGACCTTTTTCAATGCAATGGATGAAACAAAGGGTAATTTCAGTTATGCTTCCGGAAAATGGACCGTCAAGGAAGTGTTAGGCCACCTTTGTGATTCAGAGAGGGTTTTTGCTTACCGGGCATTGCGCTTTGCAAGAAAAGACAAAACTAAATTAAGCCCTTATGAGCAGGATGATTATGTGTTGGCCGCTAATTTCAACACGCGAACATTGAAGGATCTTGCTTCTGAATTTTTTGCCATCCGTCAATCAAATCTTGCCTTATTCAAAACTTTTTCTGATGAAGTATTGCAATACATCGGCACTTCAGGTAATGCTGAACTATCAGTAAGGGATGTTTTATATATAATTGCCGGACATGAAATACATCACATGAAAGTACTGCAAGAAAGGTATTTATAATTGAAATTCTTATAGAACAAAAAAAGATGTGGAAAGAAGAAAGCAATTCGCTTCACCAACAATTTAAATTCAGAAATTTTAGTGAAGCTTTTTCCTTCATGACACGCGTTGCTTTCCTGGCTGAAAAAATGAACCATCACCCTGATTGGTCAAATGTTTACAATACCGTAAATATCAGGCTTAACACCCATGATGCAGGCGGAGTTGTTACGGAGAAAGATCGAAAACTTGCTGCTGCCATTGACGAATTATTAAAATAAAAAATGATCGTCCAATCTTTTTGGATATATATCTTGATGTTTGAAAAATACATCAAATTTTGAAATTTATGTAAAAATATTTAGACTACTCTTTTATTTCCGAAACATCCATGCACTAGCCTGTGCTTTTTCCTTGATCAAAACAAGCTCTTCATTGGCACGTTGCATATTGTTTGAAGAAAAGAAACTGACCATGTGAAGTCCTCTGTCATTTTGACCAATGATGGCAGCCTGGAATCCTTCGGATATTAATTGGTCACGGAAATTTTCTGCATTTTCAAAAACACCAAAACAGCCGCCAATAACATAATACATTTTTCCAGTTGTTGTTGCCGGTGATGTCACTTTTGAAACAGATGCTTCTTTTATCTCTGCAGTAGTTGTCTCTTTTGTTTCAGTTAACGCAACTTCTGATTTTAAATTAATAACGGGAGCTTCTTTTCTGTCAGCCGGCAGTTCTGCATTTCCCTTTGGCATATCAAAAGCAGTTGTATTGTCATCCTTAGAAATAGGCTCGGCAGGTATTGCAAATGCATTTTCTTTTTTAGACTCAATAACTGCCGGTAACGATTCATCAGTTTCGATAATTGCATTTTGCTTTGCTGAAGGTAATTCAATTGGCAATGGTTGCTCAAATGGATTTAATGAAGCAGCCTGTTGATTTAGTCTTCTGATAACGTTTGGATTCAATACTAAGAAGACTAACATGGCCGCTACAGAAATCACTTCAATAATCCGGAAGACTGTTTTAGGTTGCTTTGAGCGATTAATGTTTCGCTGCACCGACTTAAATGGAACGCCTTCTTCAACATGCTCACTGCGTTTTATTGCAGGCGAGTGAATGGTGTATAAACCAAATGATGACTTGAGGTAATTAATATTAGTATCAGGTATAAACTGAAGGTTATGTTCCTGGTCAAAATAAATCTCTCCTATTTTTTCAAGCAAGAGCTTTTTACCGGATGTAAGCGTAGTCATACAACGCTCAACAAATGAATTGATCATATTGTTCGCTTCCTGGTAAGTGACTGCTAAACGTGTACATAAATGATTGGCGAGCAACCCGTCATTACTACGTAAACTTGCATTAAAAGCCAGCTTTTTGGAAGGAGGTGAAAAAGTATGGTGGGCAGGATTTAAAAAAGAAGACCGGTAATTGGTCACTATCCCGCCAAATCCGGGGATGATAACACAATCGTGCTCAATCAATAACTCACTGATATACAGATCTAAATTCACCATTTTCCCTAATAATGCTGCTAAAATAAGCCAAAAACCCCTTGAATAAAAATAAATATGGCCAATTACCTCACACTACCAGCCAATATTTTGGCCAGGTCCTCAGGGGTATCAATTGCTATTGTCTCGATATCAGTTACCGCTGTCCTGATTGAAAAACCATGCTCCAGCCAGCGTAATTGCTCCAGCGACTCGGCTTTTTCCAGTTTACTCAATGGAAGCTCTACTAGTTTTGCCAGTGTTTCAGGACGGTAAGCATAGATGCCAATATGCTTAAAATACTCCCCCTTTTCATGCCATTGCTCCAAAGGGATTCCCTTTAAAAAGGGAATAGCCTGTCTGGAAAAATAAAGGGCATTGTTATGATCATCTAAAACAACTTTCGGTGTATTTGGATTTGCCAACTCAGCAGTACTGCTAATCTTTTTAATTAAGGTAGCGATATTGACCGTTGCATCATTGAAGCAATTAACAAGCAAGTCAATTTGTTTGGGATCGATGAAAGGTTCATCACCCTGCACATTAACAATTACATCATAATGCTCTTGTTCTCCTCCTGCAACTTCTGCACAACGATCCGTTCCGCTTGGATGATCTGTTGAAGTCATTACTACGTTTCCATTAAATGCTTGCACTGCTTTATATATATGCTCATTGTCAGTGGCAACAATTACCTTTTGTAAAGATGTTGATTTGCATGCCTGTGTATAAACGCGCTCAATCATTGTCTTGCCATCCATCATTACCAAGGGTTTTCCAGGGAATCTTGTGGAGGCAAAACGTGCAGGTATGATACCTAGGATCTTCATTATTTCACTGATTAATGGTACAATATTAAATAAAGAATGATTCTGAAAGAAATTCGTTCTTAATTTTGCAATGAAAAGCAATTGCTATCTTCGGCAAACTATGTTTACAGGAATTATTGAAGGGCAGGGCATCCTGCAATCGATCCATGAAGAAGGGGAAAACAAGCATCTTATTTTTCAATGCCCGTTTACCACGGAATTAAAAGTTGACCAAAGCCTATCGCACAATGGCGTATGCCTCACCGTAACCAAAATCCTAGGTAATAACTACGATGTAATCGCAGTAGAAGAAACGTTGAAAAGAACCAACCTTGGTTTATTAAAAGTAAACGACATTGTTAACCTTGAAAGATGCATGCCTGCTACAGGTCGTTTCGACGGACATATTGTGCAAGGACATATAGATCAGACTGCCGTTTGTAAAAAGATAGAAGACCGAGACGGAAGCTGGCTATTTGCTTTTGACTATGATGCCAAACCGGGAAACATTACTGTTGAAAAAGGATCCATTACCGTGAATGGTGTTAGTCTTACAGTTGTGGATTCAGTTAAAGGAAGTTTTTCTGTGGCCGTTATCCCTTATACTTTTCAGCATACTAATTTTCATTTGCTGAAAACAGGTGACTTGGTAAATATTGAGTTTGACATTCTTGGAAAATATATCAAAGCATACTTGCGAGAAAAGTGATCCATCCTTCGCATAAGGCTACGGATGGCAAAGGGCGATTAATCGACTAGGCGATCCAACCCACGCTACTGCATGCACTAAAGCTAACACATTAACACAATTAGCAACGGATTATTAAATAATTCAATATTTGTTTTCTAATTTCTTGCTCCTAAATCCAATCACTTTTATGAATACAGCTAATGTTATGAATGCTGATATATAAAACGACATTGCAACAAAGCCTTTAGACCACATTAAGCCTGTCCACGCACTGGCAATTAATGCAGCTAAACTTCGTCCACTTTCATAAAAACCCAATGCAGTAGCACGGTCTTTTTCATCACTTTGTGCTGCCAACATCGACTTTGCCACACTTTCATTACAAGCGGCAAAAACTGCATAAACAAAAAACAAAACATAAAAATGCCACAAGGAAGTTGCCAAAGCAAATCCTAAGTAGGTAATGGCAAACAAAATAAAACCAATACATAAAATTGTTTTTCTTCCAATCTTATCAGCCAAAATACCAATAGGAAAAGACAACAATGCATAAAGTAAGTTATAGGCGATATAACAACCTATCATCATGATGTCACTGTAACCTGCAGCTTTGATCTTCAATAATAAAAAAACATCAGCACTGTTAACAACAGCAAATAACAATAATGGAACTACCAAAGCACGATAAGAACCTGTTGCTTCCTTCCAGTATTTAAAATAAGAAAAGAATCCCGGTATCTTTTTATCTTCAATAGATATTGGGGCCTCTTTCTTTTCTTCTTTTAACATAAAAGTTATTCCAACAGAAAGCAAAGAAGGAACAATGGAAATCATAAATATCATGGTGTACTGACCAGGGAAAAAATGCAATAAGATAATGGCAATAACAGGTCCCAGCACAGCACCGAAAGTGTCCATTGAACGGTGAAAACCAAAAACAGAGGCCAGTTTATCTTTTGTTGTTTGTGATGACAAATAGGCATCGCGTGCCGAAGTACGAATACCTTTTCCCAATCGATCTGTAAAACGGGCGAGGAATACGCCGGCAAGCTGATGCGTGAAAGACAGGATAATTCTACCAACTGTAGAGAAGCCATAACCGGTGCGGATAAACACCACCCTTTTTTGAAGCTTATCTGAAAGTTTACCAAAATATCCTTTAGTTAACCCAGCTGTTAATTCAGCCATTCCTTCGAGTAAACCAATATATAAAAATGAATAGCCAATACTTTTTAAATAAACTGGAATTACAGGATAAAGCAATTCACTGGAAACATCAGCCAATAAACTCACCCACGACAAAAGCCAGATGACGGGAGTGATGTAGGAGAAACGTTTTTTGAACAATGTTTTTTATTTTGAAACAAACATAATGCAAATCCAGAATTAATTTACTAAATTCGATAGGGGGTAAGTGCGCCATCCCTCTTTGTTTGTCTCACTCATCTAATGTCCTTCAGGAGGAATCTATTTAAATGCACCCCTCATGTCACAATAGAAATAGAAGGTTAATCCTTTACAAAATCAACAATAAAAAAAATTAACTGTCTAACATTCCTACTATTAATTAATACTTAAGGAAGTGTTAAAAAAGTTTCCTCCTGAATGACAAAATGGTTTTGAGATACAGCTCCGCCACAATAATTATTTAAAAAAAATATCAATTATTTCGCAACACTCTTATTCGCCAACTGACCACAGGCAGCATCAATATCTTTTCCACGGCTTCTGCGTAAGTTCACTTGTATTCCGCGACTCCATAATATTTCTTTAAATTGTTGCATTCTGTCTTCCGTTGTATTCACGAATGACTCGCCGTCAATTGGATTGTATTCGATAAGGTTTACCTTACTTGGAATCTTGCCGCAAAATCTTGCCAACTCTTTTGCATCTTCAACAGTATCATTAAAGTTCTTGAAAACGATGTATTCAAAAGTAACCGATGAGTTTGTCATTTTGCAGAAATAACTCAATGCTTCTTCCAGCACTTCCAGATTATTATGTTCATTGATGGGCATGATCTGATCACGCTTTTTATCATTGGCTGCATGCAATGATAATGCAAGGTTGAATTTCACCTGATCATCGGCAAGTTTTTTAATCATCTTGGCAATACCGGCAGTTGATACTGTAATTCTTTTATGCGCCATGCCAAGGCCTTTCGGAGAAGTGATGAGCTCAATTGATTTTAACACATTGCTGTAATTCAACAACGGCTCACCCATACCCATGTAAACAATATTGCTGAGCGGGATTTGATAATTATCCATTGCTTGTTGATGAATCATAGCGACTTGGTCATATATCTCATCAAAATTCAGATTTCGAAGTCTTTCAAGCTTGCCTGTAGCGCAAAACTTACAGGTTAAACTGCAACCAACTTGCGAAGAAACACAGGCCGTCATGCGTGATTCAGTGGGAATTAAAACGCCTTCAATAATATGATTGTCGTGCAGACGAAATGCATTTTTTATCGTCCTGTCATTACTGATTTGCGAAGTATCAATACGTATGGCATTGATGGTGAAATTGGTTTTTAAAAACTCCCTTAGCTCCAGAGAAAGATTGCTCATTTCATCAAAGGTGCGTGCCGACTTATTCCATAACCAGTCATACACCTGTCGAGCCCGGTAGGCTTTATCCCCCTGGCTGGTGAAAAAGGCAACGAGTTCATCCGACTCCATTGCCCTAATATCTTTTAACTGGTTATTCACGGGGCAAAGATACGGTTATGCCTCCACTTTCTTTTCTTTGCAGAATGAGATTTCTGTCCGCTGACAATATTTTCACTGCTATAGGTCCACCCTTGAAGCAGGGCATTGTAATCCTAAATGAAGATGGAACAATTGCAGATGTGCTGACAAAGCAACAATACAGCCAGCAAGATAGCAATCGTGAAAAAGTGGAGCATTTTAAGGGATGGTTGTGCCCGGGCTTCATCAATTCGCATTGCCATCTGGAATTATCCTATCTGAAAGGCACTATCAATGAAAAAACAGGAATGTCAGGATTCATCAGTCAGTTGCTGCAACACCGGTTTCCTTTTAACGAAGAAGTGATGCAGCAGTCTTATATTGATGCAGAACAAGAAATGTTGCGGAATGGAATTGTTGCCGTTGGCGATATTTCCAATTTCCATCATACCTTAAATATTAAAAAAAAGGGTCGGTTATATTATCACACCTTTGTTGAACTAACCGGACTAGATCCTTATGAAGCAGGCAACATTATTGACAAAGGAAATCTGCTAAAAGAAAAATTCAAAGATGTCCCACAAGGCAACAGCAGTCTTTCTCCACATGCCCCCTACTCTGTTTCACCACGTCTATTTACTTTGTTAAAAGACAGCTGTTATGTAGACGATGAACCTGTTACCATCCACATGCAGGAAAGTGCGGAGGAGATGCAATTCATGTATAATAAAACCGGAGCACTTGCAGATTTATTCACCAAATTGAAATTTGATTTTAGTGGTTTGCCTTTATTTGAAGAACGACCGATTAAAATTGTACTGCCTCAGCTTCCCAATTGTAATCGGGTACAGTTAGTGCATAATACTTATACAGAGAAAAATGAAATTACCTGGGCCAACACTATTATTAAAAACCTTTACTGGTGTTTATGCCCCAATGCCAATATATATATTGAAAATAAGTTGCCTGATATTCCATCTATAATAGCAGCAAATGCAGTTATTACATTGGGAACTGACAGCCTTGCCAGTAACCATTCATTGAACCTGATGGATGAAATGAAAGTCATTCAAAAACATTTTCCTGAAATTAAAATTGATACAATGTTAAGCTGGGCAACCATCAATGGTGCAAAATTTTTGGGTATTGAAAAGCAATATGGCTCATTGGAAAAAGGGAAGCAGCCGGGGATAATAAACATTGATCCTGAAATGCTTGTTACCAGGGTTCTTTAATTAATAGAACAGGAATTAATTCCTGTTCTATTAGCATATTGAATTTGAAAAAAAATTACCAATCATCTTTTTTCACCGGCCCTTTTGAAATCATTGCTTTTGTCAATGCAGCGATAATTTCCTTGGCCTTTTCATCCAATTGTGTGAGGTAGTAATCAAATTCAGGTTTGTAATACTGATTGGTTTTCTCCATCCATTTTTCACAGGGATAGTAAGATGATTGCTTCCAATTAAATTCTGTTAACTCATATTTATAGCGCCCATCTTTAAACATTAATTTCAGAGTGTACTGAACCAACCCTCCATCGGTGGCAACACCTTTCTTATCTATTGGATTCATCACTTTAAAACGCGCCTTGCATACAATTTTTCCTTGTTCCTGATCTTTCTCGCGCACAACATCAGCGGGGTTCACAAAATAATTCATGCACCAACTTAAAGCCTTGTTATATAATGAATCTTTACCTGCCCCGCTTACTTCCTGCACCTTTGCGTAAGTAATCAGCTTACTTGTTTCATCAATAGGCAAATTGGTTTTTTGCTCTGATTGGGCAAATAAATGCAGATTCATCATTGCAAATATTATAACAACTATCAACTTCATGGAAGTAGTTTTCATTTTTGATAACAAGATTTAAAAATTGTGAATTGACAATGTCTTTAACTTAAAAAAATCCTGAAGCAAAGGTCAGAAAAAAAATCAGGAAGCCACAGGTACTTTTATCTTTACCCCAACCTGAATCTGGCTACCATTCATGCCGTTGACCCGATTGAGTTCCTGGATGGTGGTATTATATCGTTGAGCAATATTCCAAAGTGTATCGCCGTGTTGTACTTTATGCAAAATTATTTTTGGGATAACAGAATCAACATCCTCTCTTTTAACACTTTTTCCCTCGGCTAGTACTGATTTCTTTGAATCTGTTTTTGGTGTTGCAGCAACTATACCATGACTCTTCAGACTTGTAACAGGATCTTTAACCGCTACATTCTCGTCCACACAACTGTCATTTTCAGCAACGTCTTCATCAGGCATAACCTCCAATTTAATCTGAATACGTTTCTTCACGGTGACGTAAGCAAATAAACTTTGGCCCTTCATCACCTTTGTAGAACGCAACTTATTCCATTTTTTCAACTCTGCAACCGTACATTTATTCTTCGTAGCAATACTACTGAGATTATCTCCCGAGCGAACAATAATGGTCTTTTTTACTTTCTGGAATTCTGTTTTATAAGTATAGGCATAGGCCACATCAGTAGTGTCCTGGTGCTTTAATTCATTTCTTGGCACTATAGCCACGAGGCCTTTTGATAAGCTGTCCAAAAACAAATTACTAGCTTCAAGGTCCGGCTTTTCCTCACCCAGCCTGCCCAGTTTAATGGCACCATAATATTCATTCATCATTCCCGCCATTATACCATTCCGTATCCATGGACTGCGCACACCAAGCGTAATGCTGATCAAACGGTGATCTGCACGACCTGATGTTGCCACCATGCAAAATCCTGCTGCTTTGGTATATCCGGTTTTAATACCGTCAACTTCGCCGGTATAGTTTATCGTAAGGCCGTTATGATTCCTGTAATTGATATTGCATAAGCCATTATTAACTGTTGCATAAGGCATGGCCGTAACTACCATCAGTTGCTGATGCTTTAAACATTCAAGAGCCAGCAACAACAAATCACGCGGGGTGGAACTGTTGTCAACCAAAGCACCGGGAGCAGGTAAGCCGCTGGTGTTGTTGTAATGGGTGCGTGTCATTCCTAATTCGGCAGACATTTGGTTCATTCTTTCGATGAATGCCTCAACTGTTCCGGAACAATGTTTCGCGATCCACACTGTGCTTTCATTGTGAGAACGTATCATCGCCATCTTTAAAAGTTCACTGAACAAATATCTTTCCGTGACTTTATACATCTTGTATTTTCTTCGCTTAATTCTTTTCTTGTAAGTGTTCTGCACATAGATGGTGTCATCCATGCTCACTCTTCCTGCTTCTACATCTTCCACAGCCAATAAGCCAACCATCATTTTTGTAAGTGAAGCGATGGGCCATGCATCATCCATGTCCTTCTGCCAAACAACAACACCACGTTTGGTGTCATACAACAACCCTGCACGCAGTTCATCTTCATCAGGAACAAGGTTGCCGATGATATCCATGGCAAAAGGCTTGAGTTCCGGAATTGATTTAGTGGCGGCAATTTCCTGAGCAAATGAAGTATCAAAAAAAAGTGCCACGAAAGCAAAGGATAAAAAAATCCTGGAGGCGATTATATATATTTTGTTTTTAATGGTCATTTTGGCAAGTATACGATAACGCAGTAATAGCCTGTGTCAGGTGAACGTACTATTGTAAACAAAGTTGTGTTAATACATCGACAAGGCAATATTCATGCTAGTCTCTTACAATTTTACGCAAATTGAAGAAATAAGTTCTACTCGATCGATTTTAAATAATACTCTGCTAACATAAAGTCTGCAGGATGGGTGAGTTTAATGTTTGACACCTCACCGTCCACAAGGTGAACAGCCGTGCCTGCCGCTTGCAGAAGAGATGCATCATCAGTATAAAGCTCAAAATCACGTTGATTATACGCAATTTCCAGTTGGCTTTTAAGGAAGCATTGAGGTGTCTGAACCAGGCGAAAAGCCGTCCTGTCGACAGATTTGTTTACCGAACCCTCTAGAAATCGTAAAGAATCCGTTACGGGAATCACAGGGATTGCATTTCCATGGACCTCAGCTTCTATATATAATTTCGTAATCAGCCCCTGCGATATCAAAGGTCTTGCGGCATCATGAACAGCCACAATACTTTCATTGTGAATCAAAGCAAGGCCATTTTTTACCGAAGAGGCCCTGGTTGATCCGCCTGACACAATGGTTATTGGATGGGTGAAATGGTAATGCTTACATAAGCTTTCCCAGTGCATTTCCCACTCTTGAGGTAATACGACAATAACTTCATCACTTACTGCATGAAACTTTTCGATGGTATGCATTAAAACAGGTTTTCCATTCAGTACTAAAAACTGCTTTGGAATATTATTACCCATCCTCGAGCCTGTTCCACCGGCCACAATCAATGCAATACGTTTCAAACTTTTATTCATGTAACTATTCGATTAGCCCTGCAAATAACTTTACTAAGCAATTATATCAAGTCAGAAAGTTGCAAAGGGAAAGCTTATGAATTTTAAACGAAACTGATACTGATTGATTAGTCAAGAATCAACATGGCATCTCCGTAACTATAGAAGCGGTATTTTTCCTTTATTGCTACTTTATAAGCTTCATTAATCAGGTCATAACCACCAAAAGCACAGGTCATCATCAGTAATGTTGACTCCGGCATATGAAAATTGGTAACCATCATATTGGCTATACTAAAATCATACGGTGGAAAAATGAACTTATTTGTCCAGCCATCATATGGTTTTAATTCCCCTAAGGTAGAAACAGATGATTCAATAGCACGCATTGAAGTAGTACCTATAGCACAGATATTTTTCTTTTTTGCTTTTGCGGCATTTACAATATCAACAGCCTGTTGATTAACTGTAAATTGCTCAGAGTCCATCTTATGCTTGGTGAGGTCCTCCACTTCAACAGGACGAAAAGTTCCCAATCCAACATGCAATGTTACTTCTGCCAGATTAACACCTTTCAATTCCATCCGTTTTAACAATTCACGGCTAAAGTGTAAGCCGGCTGTTGGAGCTGCTACAGCACCTTCATGTTTTGCATAAACAGTTTGATAACGCTCCTTATCAGCAGGTTCTGCTTTGCGCTTTATATATTTAGGCAAGGGGGTGTTTCCCAATTGTTCGATAACGTCGCGAAATTCTGCAGAGGTGCCATCAAAAAGAAAACGCAAAGTTCTGCCACGGGAAGTAGTGTTGTCAATTACCTCAGCAACCAACATATCATCATCACCAAAATACAACTTATTGCCAATGCGAATCTTCCGTGCAGGATCAACAATTACATCCCATAACTTACTTTCAGGATTCAGTTCACGCAACAGGAACACTTCAATTTTTGCACCTGTCTTTTCCTTATTGCCATATAAACGCGCAGGGAAAACCTTGGTGTTATTCAATACTAAAACATCACCATCATCAAAATAACCAAGCACATCTTTAAAAACCTTATGCTCTATTTTACCTGATTTGCGGTGTACAATCATCAGGCGGCTCTCATCGCGGTTTGCAGACGGATGAGTAGCTAATAATTTTTCATTAATGTTAAAACGGAACTGGGATAATTTCATTCAGGCGAATTTGTTTTATTCGGCCAAGTGTCCTGCGCATGGAATGTCATAGTAAATTGCTGACAAACACATGATCATTTCATTTCAGCTTACG
>JANOXC010000155.1:0-5043 GCA_031418215.1 Bacteroidota bacterium | reverse complement strand
TTTTAACAGAGCGAAGGAAATTGGTTCAGCACGCTTCTTCTTTCTGTCAAGAATATCTTCTAAAAAAAACCTGCTTGCCACTATCAGTGCTTTTTCTAAAATCCCTGTTGGTCTGCATGCAACACTTGACATTTACGGACCTATAGATGATGCAGCTTATTGGGAACAATGCAAGGAAACAATGCCACAACTTCCTGCTCATCTTTCAATAAACTATAAAGGTGCTATTGCAAACAAAGAAGCAGAGACAATGATGTCATCGTATCATTTCAGCCTCTTGCAAACGCAACATGAAAATTTTGGGCATTCTATTGTTGAAAGCATGGCTGCAGGCTGCCCTGTTATTATCAGCGATCAAACACCCTGGCGAAACCTGGAGATAATTAAAGCAGGATGGGATATTCCATTGGCAAATGAAACCGCCTTGATAAATGCCTTGACGCAATGTTGCAAAATGGATCAACAAACTTTTAATGAATGGAGCCGGTCTGCTTATGATTACGCTACTGCCATCTTCAACAATCCCGCGCTGATAGCGGATAACAGGCTGGTATTTGCATGATCTACTGACTAACTATTAAATAAAGCCTGTAGAAAAGTTCCCGTTTTCCATCATAAAATTAGCCGTCAGTCTGCGTATCTTTACCTCCTGCCGCAACCTCTGAATGGCTTTGAACGTAGAAATATTGTTAAAATCATTACATCAGACAAGTCATAGGATGATGCACTTGCTTATCTCCAATATTAACTGAACAGAATAATCATGAAAGTCTCAATTATAACAATTACTTACAACAGTGCTCAAACAGTTGAGGAAACCATTAAAACGGTGGTGATGCAGGATTATCCTGAAATCGAATACCTTATTATTGATGGGCGTTCCAAGGACAAAACATTGGAGATTGTAAACAAATACAGCGATAAGATCTCTAAAATTGTTTCGGAAAAAGATAAAGGGCTTTATGATGCACTTAACAAAGGCATTGCACATGCAACAGGTGATGTAATTGGCATGTTGCACAGCGATGACCTTTACGCTAATGCAATGGTCATTAGCAATGTGATGAAGAAGTTCAACGAGGACCCGACACTGGAAGGTGTTTATGCAGATTTGGTTTTTGTGAACCGCAAGGATATTAATAAGCCAATGCGTGTATGGAAATCAGGTGAATATACTCCAGGATCATTTTTAAAAGGTTGGATGCCTCCACACCCTACCTTTTTTGTACGCAAGGAAGTTTATGAAAAATTCGGTGGGTTTAACACCAATTTAAAACTATCGGCCGACTATGAATTGATGCTTCGTTTCATTCATAAGCATGAAATAAAAATTGCTTACCTAAAGGAAACAATTGTTAAAATGAGAATGGGTGGTATTAGTAATGTGAGCATCTTTGTGAAGCTGAAAGCAAATCTCGAAGATAAGTTAGCATGGAAGCTCAATGGTATGAAGCCGGCTTTTGCAACAACACTTTTAAAACCATTAAAAAAAATTAAACAATATTTTAAACGTGCTTACGCCACACTTTTTATATAATTATTAATGGAGGATAAAGTAAAGGTTGATCTAACCAAGTTTAATCCTAAAGAATTTGATCTTGGTGCAAGCTGGTTTAAGTATGCCGTATGGCAATTTTTCAATATAGTTTTTTTTATGAGCCCTTTTAACCCATCCAGTAAACTTAGAGCTGCCTTGTTACGAATGTTCGGAGCCACTGTCGGGAAAGGATTGGTGATGAGTAAACCAAATGTAAATATTAAATACCCCTGGAGACTTTCCATAGGAGATCATGTTTGGGTAGGGGAAGGAACGTGGATCTATAATTTAGATCATGTAACAATTGGCAATCATGTAAATATTGCACAAGGCGCAATGCTGTTAACCGGCAATCACAATTATAAGAGTGATGAATTTGAACTAATGAATGGTCCGATAATTTTGGAAGACGGTGTTTTTATTGGCGCCAAAGCTGTTGTTTGTCCGAATGTAACTTGTAAATCACACAGTGTGCTTGCCGTTGGTTCTGTTGCAACGGCTAATCTGGAGCCTTATAAAATATATATGGGTGTGCCTGCAGTTTATAAAAAAGACAGGATCATTACCAAACGCGGCAAATAAATACGCGATAACCTTTGAAAATTAATATATACATTATAAATTTCATTCTCATCATGTTAAAAGAATGTAAAATGTAAAACACTAAATGTAAAATGTAAAACTATTTTTTTGCAAAAACTGCTTCCTGCCAACTTTTTTACTGCCTACTGCTGCTTTTCTTAAATTTTTTCAGCCGGCTTGTGTTTTACAACGGTAAACACCCGTGATATATTAAATCCAAAATGTATATCGCCTTTCCCCCTTAAATACCTTCTTTCATCACTACATTAATTTTCTCAAATTTCCTATCCGTTGCTTGGAGCCGGCTTGTGCTTTACAACGGTAAACACCCGTGATATATTAAATCCAAAATGTATATCGCCTTTCCCCCATTGTCCATCAGTGTCGCAGATAATGGCCCTTTCATTCATTCCTAATGCATTGGTAAAATGTAATTGGAATACGTGGCCTCCCGTTTCAATATCAAATCCAATCGATAGTGGCATCTGAATATCATCAGGCAACTGGTTGGGGAACTGGTAATAATAGTCAACCGTGAAAGCCGTTCGCTTGGATAATTTTATCCTTGCACCAACACCAACAGCATAGATATCATTTTTATCTTCATTCGTCGCAACCAGGTTGCGGTGTATCATGGAAGGCATTAGCTGTACTGAAATTGCATCAGAAAATTTTCTGCCTATGATAGCCTGAAAATAATACGCCAACCGCGAAGAATAATAATTTTTCTGATCAGTATTCTCCCACTTTAAACCAATGTTAGTTATACCACTAGTTAAAACAACTGATAAAGGAATTCCTCCCTGGCCGGTTGATTGCCAGAGCAGCCTGTACTTCACAAATGCATCTGATTCTTTCTTATAGCTGCTTCTGCCAATACCCACCATCAGGCGTTTTGAAATGCCATAATCCAGTCCAAGGCGAATGCGTGCCTGGTCAAATCCAAATGCTTCATATGTCCCACCATTGACACGGCCAAAACGATGTAGAATCCGAAAGTCCAGCACACCGGGTCCTAAAAATTCCAATGAATGACTCGCTATTACCCGGGTTGACTTAAAAGCATTTTTTATATATTCCTTTGCAGGGGCATCATCACCTAAAGTTGATAACAGATCCTGCGCCTTGACATTTGTAAAACTAATTGAACAAAAAAGTAATACGTATAAATAGTGTTTTTTCATAAACGAAAATCACGAGTTCATTTTTTCGTAAGCGGCTGTTACGTCAACCTTCATTGTTTTTGAAATGTTTTCCTTCACCACATTGGGAATAACAATATTGAAGTCAGCTAAGGTAATTACAAACGCTGCCTTACCAGATATTTTTCCATCTTTTATTTCCAGTGTACCGTCGCTGGACAAATCCTTTGTAACACCATGCAGCGTCATCTGGCCCTTTATTTTCACAGGGTAAATTCCATCTTTTCCAAAATTCACACCGGCTATATCTGTAATGGTGCCTTTAAAAGTAGTTTTAGGATATTTATCCGACTCTACATAATTTTCGTTGAAATGTTCCATCATCAGCT
The DNA here is from genome assembly GCA_031418215.1 of Bacteroidota bacterium. Classification (GTDB taxonomy): domain Bacteria; phylum Bacteroidota; class Bacteroidia; order AKYH767-A; family OLB10; genus JANOXC01. The sequence goes on along the minus strand of JANOXC010000155.1, from coordinate 1,393 downwards.
CCTTCTCAAATTCGAATGCTTTCATTAACGCCGCAAATTCAATCTGGCCTGTTTTGATATCCATCACACTGGTGCCTTTGGTGTTTAACGCTTCAATATTTTCCATATCTGTTTTGGAAAAGAAATGAATTTTTCCTGAGCGTGTGAAATAACGATCTTGTGCATTTACTGTTATTGCTGTTGCAACAATAAGTAACATCAAACATATTTTTTTCATGATATTGGTTTTTACTGATTATTTTTAAAAAAGACTATTCCAGAATGCAGCGCATCATCACTACATCCATTAACATACCTGAACAAATTCCCTTTACCTTAACACGTTCACCCGGTTTTACTTTGGATTTCAAATCCTCACCCTGCTCCATTTTACATACAACACCAAACATTCCATCATCCGTTTTTAGTGTAACAACATCAGTATTGTCTTCCCTGGATACAGAACTTACAGCCCCTACCACAGAAACAACCTTATTCAGGTATTTACGGTTTGCATCTATTTCATTTTTCTCATATGCTGAAAACAAGTCTTGCGACTGAATAATGAGATCAGCATTTTTTGATGAGGTGCTTTTTACCGGTTCATTGTACATGTAAAATCCTGTTACTGCACCTATGGCTGCAATCAGAAATATATATTTTAAGTATCTCATGACATTTAATTTTTAGTTCTGTTCAATTAATATTTATTTTTTACTTTGTTCCACCGTCAATCCAGCGCTGTAATGAATTTATATCGCATTTGGATAATGGGGCGCTTGGCGGCATTGTTTTTTCATTAATAGCCCTTATTTGTATCCTGTCAACTTTGTCAAACACAGTTGCCGAATCCGAAAGGTCTGGAGTTACTCCATCAACAGTCACATGACATCCCGGAATAGCACAACTCGTAGCCATGATGCCGGCGATTTTAGGATTGTAAACATCAGGGCTTGTATCACAATTATTGTTGCCGCTATTTGGGTAAAGATTTTCTGCCACATCATAATAGCAGCCGGAGGCAAACAAAATGGATATATATAATAGTCCCTTTTTCATTAATGTTAATTATTTAACATCCCTTCACCGATCCAGTTACGCAAGCCTCCTATTTCGCAGGAAGACAGCATGGCTGCATTTTTCGGCATTGCTGAATAGCCTGTAGCATGTGTGATGCTTCCCATTAGTTTTCCGCTGGCAGCAGCTGCAGCAACAGTATTGTAATCAGTTAACAGGATATTCCCCCCCGGACTACTTCCGCTATGACAACCTCTGCATTTGTTAAGCATGACGGGCCAAATTTTTCCTGTAAATGAAACACTTACTGAATCACAGCCTGAGTTTACACAGGTTAAATCCTGGGCACCTTGATTGATCCATAATGCAATCATATCCATTTGCTGCTGCGATAATG
>JANOXC010000154.1:0-69702 GCA_031418215.1 Bacteroidota bacterium | reverse complement strand
AAGACACTGTTGGGTAATCTTATGATGGTATGCAGGTTACAATCTCTTAATAGCTTCTCTCTTACCCTTTGTTTTACACCATCACCTGTTAATGAGCCATCAGGTAAAACAATGCCTGCTCGTCCGCCTTGTTTTAGTAAGTGTATCATTAAAATTAAAAACAGGTCAGCACTTTCTTTGGTACGGTATGTTTGCGGAAAATTGGTTTCGTTATTATTGGCTACAATGCCACCAAAGGGTGGGTTTGCCAGTATTACATTAACACGGTGTTTCTCCGTAAAGTTACTTAATGGTTGGTCTAATGCATCGCCAAATTTAATGTTGGGTATTTCAATGTCGTGCAATATTAAATTCGTTGTTGCCAGCAGGTAAGGCAAGGGTTTGTATTCCCAACCGGCAATGTTCTGTTCAATGCTTTTTCTGTCTTTAACATTTTTTGCTTGTTTCTTTAAATGCTCAATGGCACAGGTTAAATAACCACCGGTGCCACAAGCAGGGTCTAATATTTTTTCTCCTAATTGCGGATTGATAACATCAGTGATGAATTGTGTAATTGCCCTGGGTGTATAAAACTCCCCGCTTTTACCGGCGCTCTGTAATTCTTTTAAAATGGTTTCATACAACTCACCAAAAGCGTGACGGTCTTTGGCAATGTTAAAATCAATTTCATTTAACTTGTTCAACACTTTGCGGATGTTGATACCACTTTTCATGTAGTTGTTATTGCCTTCAAATACTTCACGAACAATAACAGCACGTTGGTTGCCGGTGCTTAAATCTAAATTACGTAAGGCAGGAAATAATTTTCGGTCAACAAATTCTAGCAGGGCATCGCCTGTCATTCCTTCGTCATCACCGGCCCAATTGCCTTTTTCTTTAACCCAATGGTATTTATCGGGAATGGGAGATTTGTATTTACTGTCCAGCAACTCCAGTTCTTTATCCTTATCTGAAAATATTTTCAGGAAAAGCATCCAACCCAGCTGTTCAATGCGCTGCGCATCACCATTCAACCCTGTGTCCTGCCACATGATATTTTGAATGCTTTTTACTATGCCCCCTATGTTGCTCATATTGTTGATACGGTGATTTGTTTGTTAATTGTGGAAATCAAAAATTTATTGTGCATCTTGCTTCACACTATTTTGCAGCATCAGTAAAAAAGGCATGGCTTCTTTATAATTTAATGTTTCGTAATCAATTCCTAAAAGTCGGATGTTGTTATAATATTTTTGATGATGTTCGTAATAGTTTCTTTCCGATTGTACAAACCAGGCATTGGCTCCCAGTTTTTGCGCAAGAAACCACTTTTCCAATAACCTGGCAGTGCGTCCATTACCATCATCAAAAGGATGGATTTTAATAAAAACTAAATGTAACAGCGCAGCAAAAAAGAATGTTTCTTCAAATGACAAATTTGCGGTTAACAGATCATTCAAATCACGGTAAAATTTATCCATTTCTGCTGGCACCTTTTCAGGGATAGCGGCTACATATTCAATTTTACCGTCCTTCGTAATAACAAACATATTATTAACACTTGTTTTTCCTTGTTGTGCCGGGTTTAATATATGCTTGGTGGTAAGTTTATGAGCCTGCGCTAATGCAATTGAAGAAAGCGTGTTGTTTTGAGCAAATAAATAGGCTTCGTATAAATCATCAATTTTACGTGTATAGTCCGGTAAATATTCAATGCCAAAGCGTTTATGTTTGATGAATGAATCGAGTTCAATTTGTTCTCCTTCAATTTTTGATGAGAAAACGGCAGATACAGAACTATAAAAACTAAAGGTTTCAATACTTAACTCACTGTCGTGTAAGTTTGCATAATCAACTTTTATTGATTGGTCGAAAGCGGAAACATAGTTTTCCAACAATTCCGTTGGAAGTATTTTAAAAGACCAGTTCATCATGCAGTTTTATAAAGTTCTATTTCCAATTCTCTCACTGCCTGCAAGTATTTTTCTTTACTGCCAAACTCATTAATGATTTCAGTAGGTGAACCAATTTCATCAAAAGGATTTACTCTTAATACTTCTATATTTTCTATATTGGTGATGCCTTCATCAGCATATTTGTCGAGCAATGCTTCCAATACTTTTTTTATTTGTTCACCATACTTTGCAAAGTAATTCCGCTTCCTCACATTGTTCGCTCTTTCTTTGCGTGTCAAAGGAGGTTTGTCATAAGCTATATGACAAATCAAGTCAAACAGGTCCAGCTTTTTATCAACTGCTTCCATTAATGCTTCCACCAAAACACCTTGCTCCTGCAACTCTTTAATAATGGCTTCTTTCCTGTCGGTTTTATTCCATTTGTTAAGAAAATCAGTTAATGAATGATAGTTGCCTTTTATGATGTCCTTCGTATGCTCTTTTAAACTAGAAGTAATGGGTCTGCCATTCTGATCGAAATATAATTCACGGCTTACCAATATGGTAACATCTATGCCATTCACATAAATTTTTTCTCTTTTTTCCTTTGCTACTGTTTGAAGATTATTCGGCGGATAACGCACAGTTGGTTTCTCTAACTTAATTTCTTCACCGGTCACCTCATCAACAAGTGGTGTTTCATCATTTTCTTCTTCAGCAACGATGTCTTCTAAATCAGTTTCCTGTGTAACAGGCTTAACCCTGATAGGGTCACCATCAAAAGCGGAGTCAGCGAAAAGATCTGTTGCATTTCTGAAGTCGAGTATGGTAAAAAACAATTTATTAAACTCCTCATTAATCCTGGTTCCTCTACCAATGATTTGTTTAAACTTAGTCATGGAAGCAATATTGCAATCCAGCACAATCACTTTGCATGTTTGCGCATCAACACCTGTTGTCATCAATTCTGAGGTAGTTGCAATAACAGGATATTTTTCTTCGGGATTAATAAAATTATCTAACTCCCGTTTTCCTTCGTCATTGTCGCCGGTAATCTGCATCACATATTTATAATTCTCTGCTACTAAATCACTGTTTTGATTGGCAATGGCATTTCTCATTCCTTCAGCATGTTCAATATCGCAACAGAAGACAATGGTTTTGGAAAAGCGATCAGTTCCTTTCAACAATTCCGTAATTTTCTTTGCAACTAATATTCTTCTTTCATCTACAACAATGCCACCGCTTTTATCAAAATCCGAACGATTATATATTCGGTCTTCAACATCATTGCCATGTTTATCTTTAAAACCTTTAGGCGGCCGCCATCCTTCCAGGTCAATATTTAAACCAACTCTGATTACGCGATAGGGCGCAAGAAAACCATCATCAATTCCCTGTTTTAATGAGTAGGTGTAAATTGGGTCGTTGAAATATTCGATATTACTTACAGTATCCGTTTCGCGTGGTGTTGCAGTAAGACCTATTTGCGTGGCATTTTTAAAATACTCCAGAATTTCTCTCCAGGAACTATCCTCTCTTGCACTTCCGCGATGGCACTCGTCAACTACAATCAGGTCAAAAAAATCGCGACTGAACTGCTTAAAAATATTTTTATCTTCTTCGCTACCGGTCAGGCCTTGGTATAATGACAAGTAAATTTCATAACTCTTATCCACCATCCGGTTTTTAACGACCGTCATTTTATCTTTAAAATGTTTAAAATCTCCTCGTTTGGTTTGATCAAGCAATGCGTTACGATCAGCCAAAAAGAGAATTCTCTTCTTGTTGCCATTCTTCCAGAGCCTGTGAATGATTTGAAATGCTGTATAGGTTTTACCAGTGCCTGTTGCCATAACCAATAAAATCCTGTTCTGTCCTTTGGCTATGGCTTCAACAGTTCTGTTAATCGCTATTTGCTGATAGTAACGTGGCTTTCTTCCGCTGCCATCAAAATAATAATCCTGGGAAACAATTTTCTCTTCGTTTACTGTTGTTATGCCCTTATATTGTTTGTATTTCTCCCACAGCATTTCGGGTGATGGGAAATTCTCATTGTCTAACTCGATTTCGATGTTACCTTCAGACACTGTTCTGTCATGAAACAAAAAACCATCGCCATTGCTACTAAAAACTGATGGGATATCAAGAATTTTGGCATAATCAAGAGCCTGCTGTATTCCTGATCGAACAGTATGGTTATTGTCCTTTGCTTCAACTATTGCAATGGGGATATTTGCTTTATAGTATAAAATATAGTCAGCTCTTTTAGCTTGTCCGCGAGCGGTTAGTTTACCCTTGACATAAATTTTGCCATCAGTAAAAGAAACCTCCTCCAATAATTGTGTCTGCTTATCCCATCCGGCTTTTTCAATGGCAGGCGTGATAAACTTGGTACAGATGTCTCTTTCAGATAAACTCTTTTTATTCATCATTCAATGATACTAATTCATTGCTGAAAAATACGGTTTTTAATGATGCCGTTGAGGAGTTTTGTTAAGTCAAACTTGTGCCTAAAAATCAGTAATTGAATTGATGATCAAAAATAATTATCATATGAGAAACAATTATTGAATATTGATCTGTTTTCTTTTCATGATATCCTCTAGAAATAAATTTAAAGTCACAAGACTGAAGTCTTGCACAGATAGGGAGTTATGCTGTATGGCGGCTGCTTGGTGTTAGCGGAAGTGCCTTTTTTCATTATATTTGCGATATGAAAGCTGTCGTAATAAGACCCAGAACTGCAACTGAATTCAAATTCGTAAGTGAATTATTAAGGAAGCTAGGTATTTCCTCTGCCACGATGTCGAAAGAGGAGTTGGAAGATATTGGTTTATCCAAACTTCTTAAATCAGTCGACAAGACTAAAAAGGCAACCAAAGAAAGTATTATGCAAAAGCTCAATTCTAAATGAAAATTGAGTTTTTAAGCATTTTTTCTAGAGACCTAGATTCAATTAATCAGAAATCTACTAAAGCGAGTCTCGTTAAATTAATTGGGCAAATTGAAAAAGCAGAAAGACTTAATGATATTCCTAAAATCAAGAAACTTGTAGGGCATAAGTCAGCGTATCGAATTCGTATTGGAGATTATCGAGTTGGTTTTTTTTTCGAAGACCAGAAAGTTATTTTTGCTAGAATAATTCATCGCAAGGATATATATAAATTATTCCCTTAGATTTTTTCAGTTATTTCCACTAACTAATAAATAACCGCTATTTTATTGCCTATACATTTCAATGCGCTTCCAACCAATTCTCCCCAACACCTACCTCAGCATCTGTTGGTACTCCATGTGGTAATTCAAGCGCCTGCTGCATGCCGTCGAGGAGTTTTATTTTTTCTATTTCGCTGCGATTTAAGTCAAGAAATTTACATTACAAATCAGATTCAAGCAACTGCTTGATTTCAGTTTCTAAGTCAGATAAGTCGCGAACCACAATTGACCAAATAATTTCTGAAGACACACTGTCGTATCCGTGGCTGATTCTATTCCTTGTATCAACAATTTTCCTGGCGTGAGTAATTTTAATTTCAGGGTTGGCTTTTAAAATCCTGTTTACAGCTTCTCCAATAATCTCAATGTTTCTTTCAATTGCTCATTTAGTTTTAAGATCTTTTTGAAATTCATTAAAGTCTTTCCTCTCGGGAAGAAATTGATTGATCTCCTCAATGGCTTGTTTAATATCCGTCAACCAAACCTTAATTTCATTTTCCATAAAGGAGAATTTTGGTCTGATCAATTTGTGATTTCAGGAAAGCGTTTTTTATTGCTTTCTGCTCCAAAAGGTCAATATGGCGTTTGAAAAGTTGTTCGAGCTGTAATTTTAAATTAAAATAACTTTCTGCATAAGAGAGCGGATCGTTTTCTGCAATATCTACCACCAAATCAATATCACTGTCAGCATTAAATTTATTATTGGTAACAGAGCCGAATGCAAAAAGAGACTTAACTTTGTTAGAGGCACAAAGTTGTTGAATTTGGTCAATATGCAGATTTATCTCTTTCATTTCAATTACAAATTTAGTTATTTATGAGACTAAAAACAAGTCGTTTTCGTTTGTTACTACCAAACTATAGAAAGGAAAAGTAATATTATTATAAATTCGCCACCAACCAAATCTCCCCAACACCCACTTCAGCATCGGTTGGTACTTCATTTGGTAATTCAAGCGCATGCTGCATACCGTCAAGGATGACGGGTTTTATTTTTTCTACTTCACTGCGATGTACATCAAACACTAATTCATCATGCACCTGTAAAATCATTTTGGATTGCAGCTGTTGTTTTTTTAGTTCTTTCTGTATGCGAATCATGGCCAGCTTAATCATGTCGGCAGCTGTTCCCTGTATGGGCATGTTAATGGCATTGCGCTCGGCGAACCCGCGTACTACAGCATTTGAAGAGAGTATATCGCGCAGCCATCTTTTTCTACCCATTAAGGTTTGTACATAACCATTCTCTCTTGCAAAATTTACCTGCAAATCCATAAAGGTTTTGATGGCGCCATATTCCTTCCAGTAATTGTCGATGAGTTCTTTTGCTTCTGTGCGGGAAACACCAATGTTTTCTGCGAGGCCAAATGCACTTTGTCCGTATATGATACCAAAGTTTACACTCTTCGCTTTGTAACGCATTTCTTTGGTCACCTCACTTTCTTCAATTTTGTAAATACGTGCCGCTGTTGCTGTGTGAATGTCTTTATGATCACGAAATGCCTGACACATGTTTTCATCACCACTCATGGCTGCAACGATGCGCAATTCAATCTGCGAATAGTCGGCAGATAGTAATACATGATCTTTGTCGCGTGGAATAAATGCTTTTCGTATTTCACGCCCACGCTCAGTACGCACCGGGATGTTTTGCAAATTGGGGTTGTTGGAACTTAATCGTCCTGTAACAGCAATGGCCTGGTTGTAGGAAGTGTGTACGCGACCTGTCTTTCGGTTAATCATTAAAGGGAGTGCATCAACATAAGTAGATTTTAATTTCGTAAGCTCACGGAAGGCAAGTATGTCATCTACAATTTTATGTTGGTGTGCTAGTTTTAATAATACATCTTCACCTGTTGCATACTGCCCTGTCTTGGTTTTTTTTGCTTTAGCATCAATCTTTAAAATATCAAATAGTACCTCACCCAATTGTTTTGGGGAAGCCAAATTAAATTTCACACCTGCTTGTTTATAAACGCTCGCTTCACTTTCTCCGGCTTCTTTTTCCAATTCCTTTGAGTAAGCATTCAAAAAATCAACATCCACTTTAATTCCTTCAAATTCCATATCCGCTAAAACCGGCACCAAGGGATTTTCCACTTTGTCATACACTTCTTCCACACCGCGCTCTTTCAACATTGGCGCAAATACTTTACTCAGTTGTAACGTAACATCTGCATCTTCTGCAGCATATTCTTTTATCATTTCCAGTTCAGCATCGCGCATGCTGCCCTGATTCTTTCCTTTCTTACCAATGAGCGTTTCAATGCTTACCGGTTCATAGTGCAGATATTGCGTGCTCAGCAAATCCATTCCTCTTCTTCCATCGGGATCAATGAGGTAGTGTGCCAGCATGGTATCGGTAATCTTGCCTTTGATCTCTATGTTGTACCACTTCATCACTAACAAATCATATTTTATATTATGTCCAATCCAAAGGATGTCGGGATTATCAAACAGGATTTTAAACTGATCAATTTTACGTTGTGCTAATTTTTGATCAGCAGATAAGGGAACATACCATCCCTTATGCGGTTCAATGGAAAAGCTCATACCAACAATTTCCATGTCGTTGGCATCTTTCCCTGTGGTTTCTGTATCAAAACAAATTTCTTTGACTTTCTTCAATGTATTGATTAAAGCATCAACAGCATTGCCATCATTCACCAATATATATTCATGCGGCGTGTTTTCAATGTTGTGTTCAGCCGTCATCCCCAACTGCGTTTCCAAATTGCTTTGATCTGCGGCTTCTGTGGTATTGTTTTCTTTGCGTTCAACAACAGTGGCGCCTTTTGATTCAATCACATTTCCAAATAAATCACGTTGCCGGTTATCGGCTCTTGCATCATTCCCATTTCCTGCGAAAGCATTAAAAGCATCCCCTAAAATCCGTTTGCCTAATGTTTTAAATTCCAGTTCTGCAAATACTTCTGATAAACTTTCCTTATTCGCTTCTTTCAAACGGAAATTCTCTTCGTGAAATTCTACAGGAACATTCGTAATAATCGTTGCCAGTTTTTTCGACATAATTGCATTCTCTCTTCCGGCACGTACTTTTTCACCCATAGAACCTTTAATGTTATCAGCATTGGCCAATACATTTTCCAGTGAATGATATTCAGACAATAATTTAACAGCAGTCTTTTCGCCAATTCCTTTAATACCGGGAATGTTATCCACAGCATCTCCCATCATTCCTAAAAGATCAATTACCTGGTGTACATTATTAATATTCCATTTTGCACACACTTCTTTCGGCCCCATGATTTCAGGAGCATTACCCTGGTAGGAGGGTTTATATATAAAGATATTGTCCCGAACGATTTGTCCGTAATCTTTATCCGGCGTTACCATGTAAACAGTATAACCAACATCTGCCGCTTCCAATGCAAGTGTGCCAATGATGTCATCAGCTTCAAAACCATCTAGCTCAACAACGGGAATGTTAAACCCTTCAATGATCTTTTTAATGTCAGGCAAAGCCAGTATTAAATCTTCCGGTGCTTCTTCGCGATTGGCTTTGTAATCAGCGAAGTCGGTATGACGTTCAGTTGCGGCATGGGTATCAAAGCACACAGCCATATGGGTGGGCTTTTCTTTATTGATGAGGTCAACCAGCGTTGTTGTAAAACCGAATTGTGCATTGGTGTTGCGACCTGTTGAGGTTATTCTTGGATTTCGTATGAGGGCGTAGTAGCTTCGGTAGATGAGCGCTAAAGCGTCCAGTAAAAAGAGTTTTTTCATTTTAAGTTGTAAATTCTGTAATGATTCTTCAAAGTAAATAAATAAATCAGCGAATTACGAATTATTTCGGATTGTAGAAGGTTTTCACCCACACCTAATGTCATTCAGGAGGAACCTTGTCATTTTGGAGCATGGAGAGTAATTAACCCACAAAAAGCAGGTCGAAGTATGGTAGTGAAAATATTTTCTTTCTGCGCCCTGAATTAACTTTTCCCTAGATACTTGGCAATTTCAGTGCGATTTGACAAGGTTCCTACTGAATGACAACACTAGGGATAAAAAATCTTTGCCTGTGTGTTCCAGTATATTTTTAAAAATAGCACTTAATTTTCAAATTATCTAATTGCCGAATTTTCAAATCGAACCCAGCACCCAGTACTCGGAACCCAGCACTTTTTTTCCTCATTTTTGCAAAATGAACGTTGAGCAGATCCGCGAACATTGCATCAGCAAAAGGGAAGTAACGGAATCGTTTCCTTTTAATGAGTTTGTGCTGGTTTTTAAAGTTGCCGGTAAGATGTTTGCCTTGATTGATTTGGGAGCACCCGACAGCATCAACCTGAAGTGTGATCCTGAAAAGGCAATTGAATTGCGGGAGCATCATGAGGAAATCACACCCGGTTTTCACATGAATAAAAAGCACTGGAATACCGTAATGATAAATGGTTTACTCAAGAAGAAACTAATTTTTGAATTGATCGATCATTCATATGAAATGGTGGTTAAAAGCATGGGAAAGAAAGCGGAAAAAATTTTATCGGATAAATAGTTTCGTATTCTATTTTTCACTGATATTTGCAAATAGTCGGGAGTTGTTTGTTCGGAGTTCGGAGACTTAAAATAAAATTCCTCTCCGAACGCCGAACTCCAGGCTCCAATCTAAAAAAAATGAAGAAGCTAGTCAATTTTTTCTTGCAAGGATTATTATTCGTTGTACCTATTGTTGTTACATTTTATGTTGTGATCAATGCTGTAGTATGGATGGATGGTTTATTGCCGATACAGATTGATATCCCTGTTCCCGGTACAAAAGGAATCACATTACCCGGACTAGGCATCCTCGTTATATTGGTAACGATTACCTTTTTTGGTTATGTAGGAACCCGTTTTGTAAGGAATCCGGTCTTTGCTATGATGGAATCATTCATTGAGCGGACACCGATGCTAAAATTAATTTATGGCTCAGTGAAAGATTTAATTGAAGCATTTGTTGGGGAGAAAAAACGCTTTACGCAGCCGGTATTGGTTACCATGAACGAAAACCCTAAGGTGCACCGCATCGGTTTTGTTACAGAAGATGATTTAACGGAAATTGGGTTGCCACAAAATTTAATTGCTGTATATCTGCCCTTCAGTTATGGGTTTAACGGTCAGTTAGTCATTGTAACTAAAGAAAATATCTCACGCATTGATGCTTCAGGAACCGACATGATGAAGTTTGTGATTTCCGGCGGTGTAACTGAAACCAAACATCAATAATTTCAAACTATTTAACTATACTACTTTAAGAAGAATTAATGGCCTTGTAATCTGTTGGATTTATATTAATTTTATACTCTTATAGTTATAACATATGAAGAAATTTCTAATCTGGGGAACCATCATATTAATTGTTTTACTTGCTTTTCTTGTTTATTGGAACTACTATAACACTTATAGCGAAGGCAATCGCGCGGGCATCCTGCAAAAGTTTTCGAAAAAGGGTAATATCTTTAAAACGTACGAAGGAGAGCTGATCATGAGTAGCATTACTACCACCGGCAACACTACCATTGCATCGGAAAAATTTTACTTCTCTGTAAAAAATGACAGCATAGCCGGCGTGTTGTTTAATCTTGAAGGGAAGCATGTTACACTTCATTATGAACAAAAGAGAAGTCATCTGCCATGGAGAGGGGATTCAAACTATTACATTGATAAAATAATATCAAGTGAATGAATAGGCTAGGGAAATATTAATTGTTTGTTGATTGTAAAACACTAAGCAATCATGAGCATATTTTTTAAAAATAGTAATGCAAAATAATTAAGAAGTGAAAAGTCAACTACTAGTTCTAATTGGTTTAATATCAAAAATAAGTAAATGATGAAAAACATTTTAGTCGTACTCTTTATTGCATTTGCAATTTCAGATTCAGCAGCACAGAAGGTAACAGTTGAAAATACTTCAATGAAAATGGATGATGGTTATAATTCAGCATTCGCTGTTTTTATTCCACATGCTTCAACAAAGACAGTGGAGAAAAAATGGGTTGGTTTCTTAAAAGATAATAATGCAAGAGTAAAAAGTAATAAAGATGGCATTAGCGGACAAAATGCAATGATCAATGCCATTGGGCCTGATACATTACAGATTTTTTCAAAAATAGAAGAGGCTCCGGGAGGTGTTTTGTTAACATCTGCCTTCAGAAAACAGGGTACTTATATTGCTCCCGCAACTTTTGCCGGCGATGCGAAATTATTGGAACGAATACTTAATGATTTTGCAACACCTATTGCAAAAAATGAGCTTGATAACAAGATTAGTATTGCCACTAAGTTGCTATCTGTAAAAATGGTGCAATTGCAGAACCTGCAGAAAAAAGATGAACGACTTGTATCTGATATTGAAAAAATGAAAGTTAAGATAGCTGAAAATGAAAGAGAGCAAAAAGAAATAAAGGAGCAGCAGACAGGCCTGAATAAGGATATTGATGAACAAAAAACTAATCTTGAAACCATTAAAAATATGGGGAAGGACTTGAAATAGTTTTTCTGTTTACTGCCAATAATACAAGTGCAACTAGCAATGAGAAGGCAGACATATAAAATGCAAACGCTGTTTTTTTATCATTGTATATAAAGGATATTTTGTGTTTTCCGGCTTTCACCTTTGTTGAAATAAACAGACCATTACTACGCATAGACATATTTTCTTTTTCATCAATACAAATCTTCCATCCTGTGGTATATTGCTGTAAAAGTGTGAAATAACAATCAACAGTATTGTCAACTGATGCTTCAATTTTGTAGGGAGAAAATGCAGTTAACTCCGGCAAAGACATTTGAGTTTTTGCTACCGGAACTGCAACATTGTTTTCATAAGTTAATTCATCCAACAGCAAATGGGTACTATCGTTGACGAGTAACATTGAATCAGCATTGCTCTTTTTGCTTAAGGAAGCCGTTAATGATTGATAGATAATTGGATTTTTAAGAACGTATTTTGCAATAGCAGATTTTTCAAAAAGCAGAAAATCTTTTGTCTGGAAGTTATTATAGCCATCCTTGATTGGTTGCTTTTTCCAAATACCCAGATTGCACCAAAGCGGGCCAATGAAACCATCACGATCCACATTTTTATCCATTGGTGTGAGGTCCGGGATTCGAAATGAAACAGGAAGTTGATTTATTTTTTCCTGCAGATCAGTTATTTTAAGTGTACTCACAATTGTTACAGGTGCGCAAAGCCAACAGGCTAGAACACCGTCAATGACCAATAAATAAAAAGCAGTTTTGTTTTTCAAAAACACAAGAAATAAGGCAATACAAGTTAATTGAACAATGCCCTGTAACAACATGCTTTCATTAAACTTTAAATCTTGTAATCCGCTTACATAACCATTGGAGTTAAAATGGCTCCATTCAGCGCCACGGAAAATGATAATGACAATTCCGGTAATTAGTAAAACACTAATTGCCAATAACGGTTTTGTAAAAGACGCTGATACATTTTTTCGTTGATATATGTCAGCAATAGAGAAGGAAGCTAACATGATGAAACCGATAATGGTAAATAAGCGGAAAAGTCCTGGCATACGAAATAGATTCATTAAAGGAATATAATCGTACATCCATCCGCGTAATGGCATATAGCTTCCCATGGCAGCAATCAGGAAAAACAAACTACCGATCAATATCACTTTTTCCAGGAAATATTTCTTTCTGAAAAAACTAATAAACAACCCCGCCATCATCATCAATCCGAAATATCCGTTCGACATGCTTGGGTCAGTCTGAAACAGGTCAGCATCTTTCACGGAACTTAAAGGGAACAGCCACGACAACATACTTTGTGGTGAGAAAGGATTTGCCATAGCCAACTCTCTGCTCAAACCTTCTGCCCGTCCTGCAATACGAAAGCTATCTGCAATAGAAACAAGCATAACGGAACTCAGCAAAATCGTGGAAACACCAAAAATCAGCAACGATTTTATAAATGGAAAAATAGGATAATTGAAATGCCATTTCCTGATGATTATTATTATACTCAGGGCAATCAATATATATAATAGAACAATGGTAAATGCAGGATAACCTCCTGTAATCAACATAAAAAAACAAAGGGCGCAATATAAAATGTATTTCAAGTGCCCAAGTCTTGCCATCATCAGGAAATTGCAAAGAATAAAGGGGACCCAGGCTCCGCTAATGATCCAGGTAAGGTGTTGTGCATTACCGGTAAAAAATCCGGAAAGAAGATAACTGGCTCCTGCCAACCACGCCACATTTTCGTTTTTTGCCAATTCTTTAACTAGGAGAAACATACCGCAACCGGCCAACCATACATGAAATAAATATTCAGTCTGAATCCAATATATATTGTATCCAAATCCCATTCCTATAAACCAAGCAATTGGATACCAGGCACCACTCTGTGGATCGGCATTGAGTGGATAGCCCAAGTGGGTATATGGATTCCACAAAGGCAAGTGCCCGCTTTGCAGACATTGTCCTACTAAATAGCGCCAGGGAAGATATTGATCGAGGATGTCGAATTTCATGCAATAGACCATTAAAGGCCAATATGCCACCAGCACCAATATCAAAAGTGATAAGGGTACTGAAAGACGATGAAATAGTTTTTTAAATCTTGTCATAAAAGCTGCTCAAAAGTAATGAAGGTAACATTGAATGCTGCAGGAATAATTCTACTTTTGCAAGACTTATCAGAACAAACGAGCTATGAATACGGGTGACACAGTTTTAGTTATTGGATCAGCAGGTCAGATTGGTACTGACCTTGTTACGCAACTCAGGGAAAATTTAGGGGGCAGCCGCGTGGTAGCTTCTGATGTAAAAGACCAGCAGGGATATTTGCGCGAATCAGGACCTTTTTATGTGATGGATGTATTGGATGTTAAATCGGTAGCCGATATCATCCGTATTCACAAAGTAAAAGAAGTATACCTCTTGGCGGCACTGCTTTCAGCTACAGCAGAGCAAAAATTGAAATCAGCCTGGAAATTAAATATGGAAGGGCTCTTTAATATATTGGAACTTGCCAGGGAAAATCCTTCGTTGAAAATATTCTGGCCCAGTTCGATTGCTGTTTTTGGAAAGACAACACCTAATAGGGATACGCCACAGTATACAGTAATGGAACCTTCTACGGTTTATGGAATTAGTAAACTGGCTGGCGAACGTTGGTGCGAATATTATCATAACAAATTTGGTGTTGATGTACGCAGCATTCGTTATCCGGGGTTAATTAGTTATAAAGCGCATCCAGGTGGCGGAACTACTGATTATTCAGTTGACATTTTCCACGAAGCAATTGTGAAAGGAAGTTATGAGTGTTACTTGAAATCGGATACAATGTTGCCGATGATGTACATGCCTGATGCCATTCGCGGCACCCTTGAACTGATGAATGCCTCAGCTGATAAGATCAAAATCAGATCGAGTTATAACCTAGCCGGAAT
The DNA here is from genome assembly GCA_031418215.1 of Bacteroidota bacterium. Taxonomy (GTDB): domain Bacteria; phylum Bacteroidota; class Bacteroidia; order AKYH767-A; family OLB10; genus JANOXC01. The sequence goes on along the minus strand of JANOXC010000154.1, from coordinate 55,178 downwards.
CAGTTTTACGCCAGCTGAAATTGCAGCAGAAATCAAAAAACACATTCCATCTTTCAGTGTTAATTACCAGCCGGATTTTCGGCAGCAGATTGCTGATTCATGGCCGGGATCAATTGACGACAGCGTTGCACGTGAACATTGGAATTGGAAACCTGAGTATGATCTGCAAAGAATGACAGGTGATATGATTAAACACATCCGTTTGCAAAAACAAAATCCTGTGACCCTTTAAGAATTTATATATATAGAAAATTAATTTTTTCCCCGAAAAATCGGGACCTCATTATGGAACATCCATTATTTATTACCAATTCATTAACCCGTCAGAAGGAAAATTTTATTCCCCTTAACCCTCCATTTGCAGGGATGTATGTCTGCGGACCAACGGTTTATGGCGCACCGCATTTAGGACATGCGCGTCCTTATATCACCTTCGATGTTTTAAATCGTTACCTTCAGCATTTAGGATATAAAGTTCGTTATGTGCGCAACATTACTGATGTTGGCCATTTGGAAAATGATGCTGATGAAGGGGAAGATAAGATTGCAAAAAAGGCAAGACTGGAACAATTGGAGCCGATGGAAATCGTACAATTGTATACGGATATGTTTCATGATTCAATGCGCGCATTGAATATTCTAAATCCTAGTATTGAACCTCGTGCATCAGGACATATTATTGAACAGATTGAAATGATTAAACAAATCATGGATAATGGTTTTGCGTATGAATCGAATGGCTCCGTATATTTTGATGTATTGAAATACAGCAAGACAAATGATTATGGAAAGTTGTCCGGTCGTATCGTTGAAGATTTGATTGCAGGAGCAGGAAATGAAAAGCGTGAGTTGGAAGGACAAGCCGAAAAACAGAATGCAGTTGATTTTGCATTATGGAAAAAAGCACAGCCTGAACATATCATGCGCTGGCCTTCACCCTGGAGTGATGGTTTTCCGGGCTGGCATATTGAATGTTCTGCCATGAGTCAGAAATACCTTGGGTCAACATTTGATATACACGGAGGTGGAATGGATTTATTATTTCCACATCATGAAAGTGAGATTGCACAGTCGAAGGGAAGTTGTGGCAAAGCACCTGTCCGTTACTGGATGCACAATAACATGATCACCATCAACGGTCAGAAAATGGGAAAGTCGTTGGGTAACTTTATCAACCTGGAACAATTTTTTTCCGGTGAACATAAACTGCTTGCGCAAGCTTATTCACCTATGACAGTTCGCTTCTTTATTTTACAGGCACATTATAGGAGTACCGTTGATTTCTCCAATGAAGGATTACAAGCTGCAGAGAAAGGGATGATGCGATTGTTTAATGCCATGGATTTGATTGACGGTTTGATTTCTAGTGATACATCAACATATGATATCGCAAAGCTGAAGACTGATTTTTACTCGGCAATGAATGATGATTTGAATACGGCAATTGCCATCTCTCATTTATTTGATGCTGCACGCTATATTAATTCTGTTCATGCAAGCTCTGAAAAAATAACAGCTGCTGATAAAGTGATTTTGAAATCGCTGATGAATTCTTTTGCCATTGACATACTCGGGTTGAAACCTGAAATCAAAACGGGATCCGATGATACTGAGGGACTCATACAGGTATTGTTAAATATCAGGGCAGAAGCAAAAACAAAAAAGGATTTTGCCACTTCCGATAAAATACGTGACGAATTATTAAAACTGAATTTCACTATCAAAGACGAAAAGAATGGCACAACCTGGAGTAAGAATTAAAAAATTTATTTCTCCTTTTTCTTTTTTCGTCTTCATCTTTTTTCTCCTTGCTTGTAATTCACCCAAACAGGAACAGGTGCAGGAAACACAACAGCCCGTTCCTGTTGTTAATGTCCCATCCTTCAATCCTGATTCAGCTTATATATATACTAAAGTGCAGGTTGATTTTGGCCCGCGTATCCCCAATAGTGTTGCACATACAAAATGCGGGGACTACCTTGCTGCTTCACTGAAACAATGGTGTGACACTTTCATTGAGCAGAAGGCGCCCATCACCGCTTATGACGGCAAGGTGTTGCAGATGCGCAACATGATCGGTTCTTTTAATCCTTCAGTTGCGAATCGGATTTTATTTACTGCGCATTGGGATACACGTCCTTGGGCTGACCAGGATACAGTTAATAAAGACAAACCGATTGATGGCGCCAATGATGGTGCAGCACCGGTAGGAACATTATTGGAAATTGCACGACAATTAGCTTTATCAAATACCAATTTAGGAGTTGACATCATATTTTTCGACCTGGAAGATTATGGTAAAACGGAACATGATAATTCTTATTGTTATGGTTCACAGTATTGGACACAACACAAACATGTTGAACGTTATCAGGCACGCTTTGGTATTTTGTTAGACATGACGGCAGCAGCTCATGGAACCTTTACAAAAGAAGGGACCTCCATGCAATATGCACCTGATATTGTAAATATGGTTTGGCATACTGCGGCAGCAGCCGGTTATTCTGATTATTTTGTACAGGATGAGACTACCGGTATTATTGATGACCACTATTACATCAATAAAATGGGAGGGATAAAATGCATTGATATTGTTCACTACGATTACAATACTCCTTCCCATTTTTGGAAGTACTGGCATACGCATGGCGACAGCATGGATAAGATTGATAAAAACACCATGAAGGCTGTTGGTCAGACTTTACTGGAAGTGGTTTTTAGAAATGCTTCCTGATTTGTTGCATGACGATGCAACTCTGTTACAGATATTATTGAATCCGAAATTTTAAATCAAATAGTAAAACTTCTGAATTCGGAATTTCCTGACTGCCGTCAGGCAGGCCTGTTCGACATTCAATATTTTTTTCTGATTACACAAATATTCCAATCTGTTTAGCTTACTGCCGGACAAACTTCGCTGATAGCGCTTCCTTATCGGTTACTAATGAAATTATGTAAACACCATCCGCTAACCCTTGCATCGAAAGATCATGTGTATAGTAGTGAGAATCAAGATTTCCTTCTTCTTTATAAATCAAATGGCCCAATATATTAACCACATTCAATATGTATTTTCTTCCCTCAAGGCCCTGTGCATTTATAAAAACTATTTGCCAGTCATGATGATAAAAGGTGAATAACTTTGAATTTTCAAATTGGCTGGTTGTAATTCCTGATGTTAAACTATCACAAACACTACCTACAACAGGCCCCAACTGATAATTCGGATTGTTAGGTAATCCAACATAATTGCGTCTTCCTCCAAGAAAAAAACTAAAAGGTTGGAAACTGCATGAATGACCATTACTGTCTGGATAATTAATTACCCCTAAATTCATATTATATTGATTGTATACGCTATCAGGATAAGGATAGGTGGGGAATCCCCAATCATACGCATTTGCCATATATATCTTTTTATCCGGTCCCAATCTTAATGCACCATAAATATTAGGATGTTTATTAAATGCCAAAGTATCACAGCTACCCGGAATATCAGCTGCAAATAGATTAAATTGTAACAATCGTGATGTATCTGAAATTGGAAAGCTATACCAAGTAGCAGTTGCATAAAATAAACTATCATTAGGAGAATATGCGCCCTCCCAAAAATTTCTTACTCCATTGGGCTGTTGAGGAAATATAATATTCTGATTCGAAACAATACCCGTACATCGGTCAAAATCATATTTCGCCATAAATCCCTTGAAATTAATTACCATTAATTTGGTGGCCCTATTATTTATTACAATTTTTTGGAAATCAATATCCGAGGCATTACTGAAATCATAATTAATTGGTGCAGATATTCCAGCACTTGTAACAAGAAATATTGTAAATCTGTTTATAGACGTTATTGGATTGCTTGAGGGTTTAGATAAAATCCACCAATCTCTACCATTAGCATGCTTAATCGCTTGCAAGCAATCTCCTTGCCTGTTATTTTTAAGTTGAATGTTTTTTTGAATTATTGCACCTTGCCCAACATTTACTGACATATCAACAATAGAATAATAAAGTCCTTCTGTCACATTTGTACCTAAATAAAAAATATAATATTTATTTGAATCGAGTGGTTTTTGTATAATAGTAATTTGATTATATAATCCTTGTCCGCATAATTTATACCCATTTATTAAGGTATCATTAAAATAATTTAAGACATAAGTTGCACTATCTCCTAAACCAGTAGTATTATATGAATAGAACAATAGATTGCCTGATGTATCACAAATACTTGCACAGCTACCTCTCCCGTCCATGACTGAATAATAAGGCGTTGGATTACTTACATTGCTAAAATTAATTCCGGCACTATCGCCAAATATCCAGATAGAATTCCTGTTTTGACAGTCTGATAGGTGAGTTGCCATGATAAATGGTAACAGCATTAAATACCTAATCATTTTTCTAATATTTATAAAAGTGAGAGTATTAACCCCCTCCCTTTTGTTCAATGTGTAATAACTAAACGTTCCATACTAAGGAACTTATTATTTGAAAATAAGCTGCATGAATAAATGCCAGGCATATATCTTTCAGTATGTATTGAATAAGAAATAGAATTCTTATCAATAGCTATTTCCTCCATCAAAATTCCCATATTATTATAAATTCTAAGTAGAGATGTATTTTCTAATGCCTTATTAAACTTTAACTCAACTCTATTATTAGCGGGGTTTGGTTGCAATATACCTTGAAAAGTTACGTCTGGTACAATCGTTTTATTTGGTGATGGTTTTGGCTTTCTAAATTGTGGTAAATGATCTTCAACATCCTGCCGAACCAGACCTCTAGCCCAAAAAACTGCTTCTCCTCCATAAAATGAATGAGAATTTGCTAAAGCAGTTAGTTGTTCAACTAGGTTATTTTCCGGGGTAGTACCAGGAATATAATTAGAAATGTAATTATCCAAAACGAATTTCTTATTACTTTCAATTGGATTTTGATCCTGAAACAGATTTAACTTCTGCATTGCGCCAGTTCTATTATCATTTACCAAATCCTCATTGATTTTATCAATTTTGCCAATATTAGATTGTTGAATTTCAGTATAGGCATTTTGATAAATAATATCACTGGCAACCCCAAGGTTCATTAATGATGGATCGGCTTTGAGGGAGCGCCCATTGTTTGGCTATAATGTTTAGCAAACGCATTTTCAAATTCTTGCCAATGAATTTGACTTGCTAAAATGTACAACGGATGACCATGATCCAATTGCTCCTCAAAGGTGCTATAAAAGCCTAATTGCGATTTTGATTTCTCTCGTGTAAGCATGACTCAAATCTGCAAGATTTTTTAATCATTCTTGTCTTTTCTTGCAGAAAATTATCAACCCTTTCTCAACTAAATTGTTGATAGTCCTCGGTTTTTTGGCTTTTTGAGGCTCGACTAAGTAAGCTGTTTTTGTTTTTTGTCTTGTGTCTTGATACTATATACTTGATACTACTAAAATAAAACTCCCTCCTGCAAAGCATAGCTTCAAACAGAAGGGAGTAAACGATAAAGTACATCTTAAAACCCATTTTAAGCAAAACGGATTGATGTTTCAGCTGTAGGAGAAGGATTCGAACCTCCAAGAGGCGGTTAGCTATAGCACAAAGTTCAGTGGTCGACCCTGGTCGTCCTCGGTTTAACCCTGGACGGCTCTATACTACGTTTATCCCGTGATCCTCACCCCCGGGACAGGAGGGTTTGGCTGCCAGTTTCAACACCCTACATTATGTTAGAAGAACTGATGCAAACATACTGCGTTCTATAGCGCAATGCAAATATTTTAATTAATTAAGATAAATATTATGATTTTGATAAAATATTGTACATTTGATTAGTATTATATCAACATTTGATCATGAAAGAGCCTGAAAATTTAGAAATTGATAAAACAGACCTGAAGATATTAGCGGCATTAATTGAAGATGCCTTCATTCCTTATACGGAATTGGCAAAAAAAATCTTTGTAAGTGGAGGAACAGTTCATGTTCGCATGAAAAAGCTTGAACAAATGGGTATTGTCAAGAAGCCCAGGATGGAAGTGGATTACACAAAGTTGGGTTATGATGTAACGGCTTTTATTGGGGTGTATCTGGAAAAGAGTTCACTGTATGATGATGTTGCAAAAGCCTTTGAACAGATTCCTGAAATTGTTAACTTGCATTACACAACGGGTATATACAGTATGTTCGCAAAAATTGTTTGCAAGGATACAGCACATTTGAAAGAAGTGCTTCACGATAAATTACAAAAGATAAAAGGGATACAACGAACGGAAACATTTATTTCATTGGAGGAAAATTTTACGCGACCGATTAAGTTGATTGAAAAAAAATAGTAAGTAAAAGGGATCTCAAGTTTTTTTGATTAACAGCATTTAAATATTTTTTCTTTGCTGTAAAATCTTAATAGTAATATATTTTGTTAATACACAAAGGCAGGAAGTTTATTGTCGGTATACCTTTTAAAATCCATTGTTTGGCATAGGAAACGAAAACAAACGTAACCGGTAACATGCAGTTCGTTGTCCCTATTTAATTTTATATAGGCGGTATATTTTTTACCTTTCTTTATATCATATATATTACCATCATTCCATTCATCATTGTCAAAAACAAAATCTTTCATTACAAAGGAATTCATCCATTGTTCCTCAGGCATTCCATTATATTCATTATTCGCGGCAGCAGTAACTCCGGCACTGCGTTTTTTATACCAGACTATTATTCCATAGTACTTATCATCCTCCTTGTAACATTTAACTATTAAATCTTTCTCCTTACTGATCCACAGGCCAACTATTTTATCGGCCCCGGATTTTTGTGCCGTAGCTGATAAGCTGATTACAAGGGCGAGTACGGTAATGATTAATGCGCGCATTATTGGCTTTATACGAGTATTTAAATTTAAGGCCCCTGCATTTATTTTTTTGACAAAATGCTACATAATATTACAAGGATAAATTTTCTTGGTAAGTGTTGAATTTGGGCATTATGTAGTGAATTAAGGCATCTACTCGCTAAACAGGTAAAAAAAATGGCCTTAAAGCATAGATATAACCCTAAATATTACAGGATATTGTAATAAGGAAAGTAACTGGGGAAACGGTCAACTCTTGTAAATCAAGGTTCTTATTTTTTTACCTTTGCCCCCTCTTAAAAAATTTATGTCTAAGTATACTGAGTACAAACAATTAAATCTGCCTGAGCTGGCGGCCCGGGTCTTAAAAAACTGGGATGAAAACCGGATTTTTGAGCAAAGCGTGACCTCTCGCGAGGGAAAGCCCTCTTTTACCTTTTATGAAGGTCCTCCTTCTGCTAATGGATTACCAGGTATTCATCATGTGATGGCGCGCTCTATCAAGGATATTTTTTGTCGTTATAAAACACAGAAAGGGTTCCAGGTAAAACGAAAAGGCGGATGGGATACACATGGTTTGCCTATTGAAATATCTGTAGAAAAAACACTGGGCATCACAAAAGAAGACATTGGCAAGTCGATTTCCATTGAAGATTATAACAAAGCTTGCCGCAAGGAGGTGATGAAGTATAAAAATGTTTGGGATGATCTCACGCGTAAGATCGGTTATTGGGTTGATCTCGATAATCCTTACATCACCTTTGAAAATAATTATATTGAGACATGTTGGTACCTTTTAAAGGAGTTATATAAAAAAGAATTATTATATAAAGGATATTCCATACAACCCTACAGCCCGGCTGCCGGAACAGGATTGAGCTCCCATGAGTTAAATCAACCCGGCTGTTACAAGCTTATTAAAGACACCAGTGCCATTGCGCAGTTTGAAGTTAAGCGTAATGAACGATCGGAGTTCTTATATATAAAGGAAGTTGATGCACCAATATATTTTATAGCCTGGACTACCACACCATGGACACTGCCGGCAAATTGTGCATTGGCAGTTGGAGATAAAATTAATTATGTTGCTGTACGCACATTCAACCCTTATACTTTTCAGCCTGTTGTGTTAATTCTTGCAAAAGATTTATTGGGAAAATATTTTCCTGAAAAGAATGGAGAGTTAAGAATGGAAGAATACACGGCCGGAGGAAAGAACATTCCTTTTAAAATAATTGCTTCTTACAACGGAAAGCAATTGGAAGGCATACAATATGATCAACTTATGCCTTATGTTCAACCGGAGGGAAAGGCATTTGAAGTTATTCTTGGTGATTTTGTAACGACGGAAGACGGAACAGGAGTCGTACATACCGCTTCTGTTTTTGGTGCCGATGACTTTCGCATATGTCGTCAAAATGGAATTTCTTCCATCATGGTGGCAGATGAAAACGGCAAGCCAATGCCATTGGTAGATAAGCGAGGTCGTTTTGTAAAAGAAGTTACGGATTTTGCAGGAGAATATGTAAAAGAAGAATATTTAAATGCTTCTGAAAAAGAGGAAGAAGCAAAAAAGCAGGGAAGAGAAAAATATTTATCAGTTGATGAACGTATTTCCATCAAACTTAAAACTGAAAACAAAGCCTTCAAAGTTGAGCGATATGAACACAGCTATCCGCATTGCTGGCGAACTGATAAACCAATATTATATTATCCGCTCGATTCCTGGTTCATCAAAACAACTGCCTCGCGCGAGCGCATGATTGCATTGAATAAAACCATCAACTGGAAACCGGAGAGTACCGGAACAGGGCGATTTGGTAATTGGCTGGAAAATCTTGTTGACTGGAATTTATCCCGTTCACGTTACTGGGGCATTCCATTGCCCATATGGAGAACGGAAGACTTTACGGAAGAGAAATGTATTGGTTCGATTGAAGAATTGAAAAAGGAAATTGAAAAATCAATAGCTGCCGGCCTGATGGATCCATCGCATTTGGAACATGTTGATGCTTCCAAACCGGATTTTGATTTGCATCGCCCTTATGTTGATGATATTATTCTTGTGTCTGATTCAGGAAGGAAGATGATACGTGAAACTGATTTGATTGATGTGTGGTTCGACAGTGGTGCCATGCCTTATGCACAATGGCATTTTCCTTTCGAGAACAAAGAAATATTTAATGAATCATATCCTGCAGATTTTATTGCAGAAGGAGTTGATCAGACACGCGGATGGTTTTTCACACTGCATGCCATTGCAGTAATGTTGTTTGATTCTGTTGCATTTAAAAATGTTGTTTCGAATGGATTAGTGTTGGATAAGAATGGCAACAAGATGTCGAAACGTCTTGGAAATGCTGTCGATCCATTTACTACGCTTGATCAATTCGGTCCTGATGCCACACGTTGGTACATGATTAGTAATGCACAACCATGGGATAACCTGAAGTTTAATTTAGATGGTATTACAGAAGTGCAGCGCAAATTTTTCGGAACACTGTACAACACTTATTCATTCTTTGCATTGTATGCCAACATCGACGGCTTTAACTATAAGGAAGCTGAGATACCATTGGCAGAAAGGCCGGAGATTGATCGTTGGGTTATCTCACAACTTAATACGCTTATTAAAGAGACTGATGAAAGTTATGCCGATTACGAGCCTACAAGGGCTGCACGTATCATCACTGATTTCGTATGCGAGCATTTGAGTAATTGGTATGTTCGCTTATGCAGAAGGAGATTTTGGAAGCAAGCCGGTGATGATGAAAAAGCTGCAAAAGATAAAATTGCTGCTTACCAAACGTTGTATCAATGTCTCGAAACTGTGGCCAAACTGATGGCGCCCATTGCACCGTTTTATGCTGATCATTTGTTTAATGATTTAAATCACGTAACGAAAAAGGATCCAAACATATCAGTTCATTTGTCTGAATTTCCTGTGGCTAATCAATTATATATAGACAACAATCTGCAGGAAAGAATGCAACTTGCTCAGGATATTTCATCCTTGGTATTGTCTTTGCGCAAGAAAGTAAATATTAAAGTTCGTCAGCCGCTGAATAAAATATTGTTACCTGTTGACGGACCACATTTCAAAGAAAAAGTAGAGCGTATTAAAAATTTGATTTTGGCCGAAGTGAATGTGGAAGCCATTGAATATATTCATGATACTTCGGGATTATTGACCAAAAAAATCAAGCCTAACTTTAAAACGTTAGGGAAAAAGGTAGGCGGAATGATGAAGTTGCTCTCTGCTGCCATAGGTGAAATTGATCAAAAACAAATTAGCCAGTTGGAGTCAGATGGCAAACTCTCCTTACATTTGGGTAATACAATATTTGACCTTCTTTTGGAAGATGTAGAGATCTTATCAGAAGATATTCCGGGGTGGCAGGTGGCCACGATGGGTAAGCTTACGGTAGCGCTTGATACCCATATTACGGAGGAGCTGAAGGAGAAAGGCCTTGCACGTGAACTTGTTAACCGAATCCAAAACCTGCGAAAAGACAAGGGTTTTGCCGTTACTGACCGGATCAGCGTAAAGTTAATGGGCCCCGATAACATTCGTAAATCAGTAACAAACAATTTCGATTATATTCGCACCGAAATTTTAGCAACCACCATCGAATTTACAGATGGCTTAAACGAAAATGACGGAGATAGTGTTGAAGTAGACGAGCATCTCCATGTATTAACATTTATTAAAAAACAATAATTATGGCCACAAGCAAAAAAATAGTGAAAGGGAAAAAGGCCGTTGCCAAACCTGTTAAGTCAGTAAAAACTAAAGGCAGTAAACCGGTTGAAAAGAAAAAAACAGCGAAGCCAGTGCAGAAAGTTGCTGCTAAGAAACCTGCCGCCAAAAAAACTTCAGTAAAAAAGCCTGTTGCTGTTAAACCGTTAAAGGCAAAAGTTGTGAAGAAAACACTTCCTCCTGCAAAAGTGACTAAACCGGTTGCAAGCAAGGTTGTGGAGAAAAAAGCAGCGCCTAAAAGTTCATTTATAAATCCTGTAGCAACTAAACCTCCTGTTAACAGGAATAATGTGGCTGCACACTCGATTGATAAATCTGCAAAAGGCAAACCGGTGGCTCCTGCACAAAAACCTGTTGCTCCAAAAAAAGTTGAACAAAAGCCTGCTGCTTTAATCTTGCCTCAGCGCCCCAGACCTACTATGCCGGTTCCTCCACATAAGACGGTACCTGTAAAAGCAGCAGTACTGCCGGTTCAACGCAACAGTAATGGAACGGAAAAAACACGCTATTCTGATAGCGAGTTAAAAGAATTTAAAGTTCTAATTGTAAATAAACTGAATGATGCCCGTATTGAGTTGATTAACCTCAATGCTGCTATAATCAGTGCGAATGAAAATGGTACTGATGATACCGGTGCTTCTTTTAAGATGTTGGAAGACGGATCTGATACTCTGGCAAAAGAAGAAGCAGCACAATTAGCAGCACGTCAGAAAAAATTTATTGAGCAACTGGAAGCAGCATTGGTAAGAATTGAAAACCAAACGTATGGCATTTGTCGTGTTACAGGGAAATTAATTCCGAAAGAAAGATTACGTGCTGTTCCGCATACAACACAAAGCATGGAAGCAAAACTTCAGCAATACAAAGACTAATCAGCTGTATTAATGGCATACTGCCATTCTGAAAAAAGCATTATTATTCGCTTGATTTGGGATGGCAGTTTTGTTTTAGCCTCACCCCCCTACCCCCTCTCCTTCAGAGAGGGGGAAAGTATCTCCTTCAGAGAGGGGGAAAGTATCTCCTTCAGAGAGGAGGAAAGTATCTCCTTTAGAGAGGGGGAAAGTATCTCCTTCAGAGAGGAGGAAAGTATCTCCTTCAGAGAGGGGGAAAATATCTCGTTTAGAGAAGGGTTGAATAGTATAATTCTTATTAAGAAACGATAGCGTGAAAAAATCATTCCTTGTTATTTTTTTGGTGTTGTTGATCGACCAGGGTGTTAAGTTCTGGGTAAAGACCACCATGTATTTAGGACAAGAATACAAAGTGTTGGGAAATTGGTTTACAATACATTTCACTGAAAATTATGGAATGGCTTTTGGGATGGAATTTGGTGGAGGATATGGAAAACTCTTTCTCAGTTTATTCCGAATTGTTTTTGTCATTGCCATCATCTGGTATTTATATAAACTGACGCGTACAAAATATGATTCACTTTATGTAATCACGCTTTCACTAATCATTGCAGGCGCATTGGGAAATTTAATTGACAGTGCTTTTTATGGAATGGTTTTTAACAGTAGTGAATACCAGGTGGCACAGCTTTTTTCGACTGAGGGAGGGTATTCAAAATTCCTGCATGGTAAGGTAGTGGATATGTTATATTTTCCTATTTTGGAAGGGCATTTTCCATCTTGGTTTCCGATTTGGGGCAACGAAGATTTTATATTTTTTCGTCCCATATTTAATATAGCAGACAGCAGTATTTCTATTGGTGTTTTACTTTGGATTATTTTTCAAAAACGGTTTATGAAATCCATGGAGTTGAAGGTAGAATCGGACATACAAACAGAAACACCGACTGTTGAAAAAAGTCCTGAAACGTTAGCTGAGTAATTCGTTTATTTTACCTTTCACTTCCTCCAGTGTAATTCTTTGTATGCAAGGATTATCAATGTGAACACAATGAATCTGGTCACACGGATTACATTCGAGCACATGATGAATCACAGCTGTTTGTTTCCCATAAGGATAAAAAATATGTTGCGGGCCCGGTCCATACAATCCAAGACAGGGAACCTGCATAATTGCCGCCATGTGTAGAGGCCCGCTTTCATTGCCAATATATATAGTTGCTTTTTTCATTAATGCTGCCAATTGTGTCAGTGAAAGATTTCCGGCAGTGCTAAACGTTTTAAACGCAAGTTGTTTTTGCGCTGCTGCAATTTCTGCTGCCTCACTTTCATCGCCAATAAAAACAACAGATAGTTTTTTCTCGTTGTGTAAGTAATTGGCAAGCTGACAGAAATTCTGCAAAGGCCATTTTCGTAATGTTCTTCTTGCATTGATGTGAAGCAGTGCAAAGGAGCCTAATTCATCGTCAGCAATAAATTGCTCTGCAGCTTTTAAATCATCATCACTTAAAGCAATATGAGGCTGAAGATTTTTATTTTTTTCACTGATGATGGGAGCAATGATTTGGTAATTGGTAATTACTTCATGAGGGTATTCCCCTTTCGCAGCGTCAATAACCCGTACCGTTCCCCGGTCGAGTCGGATCTTTGGCCAGGCTTTTAGGGAATATCCAATGCTTTTCCAGTCGCTTTTTAAGTCGACGATGAGGTCAAAACTCCCTTTTAAATCTGCCCAAGAAGTGATGATTTCATCAATATTCCGGTCGGATTTCAGCAAAGCTTTGCCGTATGATTTGCATAAAAGGGTGATTTTGGCTTTTGGAAACTGTTTTCTTACCATCTCAAAAATATGGGTGGAATAGATCATATCGCCGATTTCATCCATTCTGATGAATAAAATCCGTTCAAAGTCCAGTTTTGCCGGATTCCGGTAGGCATTGATAGCCCTGCTTACCGTCATGGAAGCCAGCATCATGCCCTTATAACTGAAGTTAATCCATTTCATGGGCGCAATATTAGCGTTTCGGCAGTCATAAGGCCTTTAAAATTTTATTGTTTTGCTATTGGAGATGAGGGAAAAAGAAGTACTTTTGCCTTGTTGAAATTTTAAGAGGGGACGGAAAAGTCCCCTCTTTCATTATCCGGTGATGAACAAAGAAGAGATCAAAAACACCATTGAGGCCTTTATCAAAGGGACAGATCAGTTCCTGGTTGATATTCATTTATCACCCGGAAAGCTGACCATATTTTTAGATAAACCTACCGGTATTCAATTAGAGGAATGTTCTGCACTTAACCGTCATCTGCTTACAGTACTGGAGCCTGATGGTTTCCTGGAAAAGCATGATATTGAGGTTTCTTCGCCGGGAATGGAAATGCCTTTAAAGGTTCCGCAGCAGTATCTTCGCAGGATAGGTCGTGAAATACGGGTGGTTGACCAGGAAGGGAAGGAGTCAAAAGGCTTGCTTCAGAAAGCTGATCAAAATGGCTTTGAAATGCTGGCTGTCACAGAAAAAAAAGAAAAGAAAGTTAAAATACGCACTGAGTCCTTAATAAGTTTTAAGTACAATGAAGTGCGCGAATCTAAATTAGTGTTAAATTTCAAAATCAAATAATAATAAAATGGATCACCAGGTATTGATCGAATCCTTCTCGGAATTCAAAGACGTAAAAAATATTGACCGTGCCACAATGATGAGCATACTCGATGATGTAATTCGGGGTATGTTGCGCAAACGTTATGGGACAGCTGATAATTTTGATATCATCATTAACCTCGACAAAGGCGATCTTGAAATTTGGCGCAACCGAACCATTGTTGATGATGGCATGGTAGAAGATGATGCTGCACAGATTGCCTATTCAGAAGCTGTAAAAATTGAACCTGATTTTGAAGTTGGGGAAGATGTTACGGAAGAAGTGAAGATGGGAGATTTTGGAAGGCGTGCTGTATTGGCACTACGTCAAAATCTTGTTTCCAGGATTTCAGAATTAGAGAAAGATGGTATATACAGGAAATATAAGGATCGCGTTGGTGAAATTATAACAGGTGAAGTTTATCAGGTTTGGAAGAAAGAATTGCTTGTTTTAGATGATGAAGGCAATGAATTGATGTTGCCTAAAAACGAAATGATACCGGCTGATTTTTATAAGAAAGGCGATACTGTGCGGGCTGTTGTTTTGCGTGTGGAGATGGTGAATGCCAATCCGAAAATTATTCTTTCACGTATTGCTCCTGTTTTTCTTGAGCGGTTATTCGAACAAGAAGTTCCGGAAATATTTGACGGACTGATTACCATTAAAAATATTGTCCGTGAGCCGGGCGAACGTGCAAAGGTTGCTGTTGAATCATATGATGACCGTATTGACCCTGTTGGAGCATGTGTAGGTATGAAAGGATCACGTATTCATGGTATCGTTCGCGAATTGCGCAATGAAAATATTGACGTGATCAATTTCACCAACAACCTTCAGTTATATATATCACGCGCCATCAGTCCGGCAAAAATTACCAGTATAAAGCTTGATGATGAAACAAAAAAGGCCGCTGTATTTATGCGCCCTGACCAGGTTTCTCTTGCTATTGGAAAAGGTGGCCACAATATTAAACTGGCAGGCCGGTTAACCGGATATGAAATTGATGTTTACCGTGATTCCGAAGATGAAGATGAAGATGTTGACCTTGATGAATTTAGTGATGAAATTGATCCTTGGATAATTGATGAGTTAAAAAATATCGGTTGTGATACTGCGAAGAGTGTTCTTAATATCACCGTTGAAGACCTCGTAACACGTACCGATCTCGAAGAAGAGACCATTAAAGAAGTAGTACGAATATTGAAAACAGAATTTGAATAATTGAATGAGGTTTACCGGTATGAGCGATAGACTTCTCCTGAAGAATTGAGTGAATTCATCTATTAAAAAAAATAATTTGACCGAACAGATAAGCATGGCCGAAGAAAAAGCATTACGCCTTATTAAAGTTGCCAAAGAGTTTAACGTGGGAATGCAGCATGTTGTGGAATACCTTGAGAGTAAAGGTGTGAAGGTTGACAGCAATCCTAACGCAAAAATCTCTCCGGAGGTGTATGCTATTTTACAGGAAAAATATCAGCCTGATAAGCTGGCGCGTCTTGATGCGCAAGAGGTAACGAAAGAAAAACTCAAGCGTGATAATATTGTTATTGAGGTAAAGCCATCTTCAGGTAAAGCAGGTAAATCGGAAATGGAATCCGAAACGGATGAAACGCTGAAAGAAAGTCTTGACAAAATTAAATCCGCAGCTGCAGCAGAAAATGTAAAGCCAAAAGCGAAGAGTAAAAAAGAGGAAAAAGAAGAAAAGGAAGTTGAAAAAATTGCAGCTCCTGAGGTCATTAAAGCAACTATTGAAAAAAATGACGGGCCAAAGGTTCTTGGTAAAATTGAATTAGAAGAACCGCGTGCTAAGAAAAGCAAAGCAAAAAAGGATAAAGAAATCGCAGACCAAAAAGCTGCAGAAGCTGAAGCATTAAAAAAAGCTGCAGCTAGTAAAAAAGCAACCAAAGGGAAGAAGAAGGAAGACGCTCCGGTGGTTGAAGAAGCTTCACCTGTTGCTGAAACAACAATTCCTGTTGATGCGGCACCGGTTGAAACAACACCGGAAGCACCAATAGTTGAAACAAAAGAGGGGCCTGTCCCTCCCGAGCATTTTAGCGTTCGCATTGAAAAATTAACAGGACCAAATATCCTTGGAAAAATTCAATTGCCAACAGAGCAACCCAAGAAGAAACCGGTAGCGTCTTCTTCAGATTTTGAAAAAAATGCGGAGAAGCGCAAACGGAAACGTAAAGATCAGAAAGGCGGACCTACATCAAATGTTGCAGGTACAAGCAGTTCTGATAAACTCAAAGATTGGAAACGTCCTGATCAAAAGGGAGCAGGTGCTGCACCAGCAGCTGGTAGTAATGCCGGCAGACCACGAGGTACAGGAGCTTACAGGGGGCCTTCCACATCTTCACCTCGCGTTGAGCCTACAGAAAAAGAAATTCAGGATCAGATAAAAGCAACCCTTGCACGATTAAGTGGCTCTGGTAAATCAAAAGCTTCTAAGTTTCGTAAGGAAAAAAGAACAGCACATGCACAACGTGCAGAGCAGATTGCTGAACAAACTTCTGAAAAATTAATTCAGGTAACGGAATTTGTTTCGGCAAATGAATTGGCGAAGCTGATGGATATTTCTGTTACGCAAATCATTTCCACTTGTATGAGTTTGGGAATGTTTGTATCCATCAATCAGCGATTGGATGCAGAAACCTTATCAGTTGTTGCCGGAGAGTTTGGTTACAAGGTTGAGTTTGTTTCTGCTGATGTTCAGGAAGCAATTAATGAGAAAATAGATACAGAAGATGAATTGAAAACACGTGCACCAATCGTTACAGTGATGGGTCACGTTGATCATGGTAAAACATCTTTATTGGATTACATAAGGAAAGCCAATGTCATAGCAGGTGAGGCCGGTGGTATTACACAGCATATTGGTGCTTACGAAGTAACACTGGAGAACAACAAGAAAATAACATTCTTAGACACTCCAGGTCACGAAGCGTTTACTGCAATGCGTGCCCGCGGTGCGAAAGTTACTGATGTTGCAATTATTGTTGTAGCTGCCGATGATAGCGTGATGCCACAAACGAAAGAGGCAATCAACCATGCCATGGCTGCAGGTGTTCCCATTGTTTTTGCAATTAACAAGGTAGATAAATCAGAATCAAACCCTGAAAGAATAAAAGAGCAATTGGCGAGTATGAATTTCCTCGTTGAATCATGGGGAGGTAAATATCAAAGTCAGGACATCTCAGCGAAGAAAGGATTGAATATTGATAAATTGCTGGAGAAAGTTTTATTGGAAGCAGAATTGCTCGATCTTAAAGCGAATCCAGAACGGAATGCTAAGGGAACCGTCATTGAGTCTTCACTGGATAAAGGGCGTGGATATGTAACTACCATTTTGGTTCAAACCGGAACATTGCGTATTGGCGATGTGGTATTGGCAGGATGTTATAGCGGTCGCGTAAAAGCAATGTTCAATGAGCGTGGAGGAAAAATTACGGAGGCGGGGCCATCAGCTCCAGCTATGATTTTAGGTATGACGGGTGCGCCTCAAGCGGGTGATCAGTTTAATGTGATGGATGATGAACGTGAAGCACGCGACATTGCCAACAAACGTTTACAATTGCAACGCGAACAAGGTATTCGAACTTTTAAACATATTACACTGGATGAAATTGGTCGTCGTCTGGCAATTGGTAATTTCAAGGAATTGAATGTAATTGTGAAAGGTGATGTGGATGGTTCTATTGAAGCATTATCTGATAGTTTATTAAAACTTTCGAATCCGGAGATACAGGTAAATGTCATTCATAAATCAGTAGGACAGATCTCTGAGTCAGATATCATGTTGGCTTCTGCATCCAATGCAATTATCATTGGTTTCCAGGTTCGTCCTTCTGTAAGTGCACGTAAACTTGCCGAGCAGGAACAAATTGATATTCGTTTATATTCTATCATTTATGATGCTATCAATGAAGTGAAGGCAGCGATGGAAGGAATGTTGGCTCCTGAATTTGAAGAGAAAATTGTTGGAAATATTGAAGTGCGTGAAGTATTTAAGATTCCAAAAGTCGGAACCGTTGCTGGTTGCATGGTGTTGGATGGAAAAATTTCACGCAATACCAAGGTCCGGGTAGTAAGAGATGGTATTGTTGCATTCTCTGGTGAACTTGCCTCTTTGAAGAGATTTAAGGATGATGCAAAAGAAGTATCATCTGGATTTGAATGCGGACTGAGCCTTACCAACTTCAATGATATACAAACAGGTGACATTATTGAAGGCTACGAACAGGTTGCAGTTAAACGCACATTAGCCTGATATTTTTATATATAATTAGTTTCCGGGAGTGAATATATATACACGTAAACAACGCTGGAAATTATTGCTATTAATAGCGGCAATGCTTATTGGTATCAGCTCGATGTGGTATACCAATAAACTGGCTGGCGAGTTAGCTGGCGAAGAAAAAAAGCGCGTAGAGCTTTGGGCCGAAGCAGTCAAGCATATTTCCGATATCAATACAGAAGCTGGTGATATCAGCTTTGCTGTATCTGTGCTGACTAATAACACCACTGTTCCGATGATTTTGTTTGATGGAAAGCAGACCGTGTCATTTCGTAACCTTGATTCATTGCAGGCTGCTGATGATCCCAATTATTTGAAGGAACAAATCACATTGATGCGTAAAGCACATGCACCAATTGAAATTTCCTTTGGTGATAATCAGAAAAACTATATCTATTACAAAGATTCTTACCTGCTTACACAGTTGCGGTACTATCCGTTTTTTCAGTTGTTAGTGATAGGCTTGTTTTTATTGGTTTCCTATTTTGCTTTCAGCAGCTCACGTAATGCAGAGCAGAACCAGGTATGGGTTGGGATGGCGAAGGAAACGGCGCATCAACTGGGAACACCACTCTCTTCATTAATGGCATGGTTGGAATATTTAAAGGCACAACCTCAGCAAGGGGAACATTTGGCTGAAATTGAAAAAGATATCATTCGATTAAATACAATTACCGAACGCTTCTCTAAAATTGGTTCTGCGCCTGCACTTAAGAAAGAAAGCCTCATGTTGGTTTTACAGAACTCCATCAATTATATCAAGACACGTACATCATCCAAAGTGATTTTTGAATTGCAGAACGTGCAGAATTACGACGTGGAAGCTCCTCTTAATGTCCCATTGTTTGAATGGGTGCTGGAGAATGTATTTAAAAACGCTATTGATGCAATGAGTGGAAAAGGAGCTATCAATGTAAAAATAACTGACCAGCAGCAATTCGCTTATATTGATATCTGTGATACAGGAAAGGGAATTCCTAAATCGAAATACAAAACTGTTTTTAAGCCGGGTTACACCAGTAAAAGTCGCGGCTGGGGATTAGGATTGTCACTCAGTAAAAGAATAGTGGAGGAATATCATAACGGACAAATTTTTGTAAAGAGCTCTGATCCGAATAAAGGGACTACGTTTCGTATTGTGTTGAAGAAATAATTATCCACGAATTACTAATCATTACTAATATACAAATAGGAATTGAACACGATGATCAATTAAAACTCTCAGCGTTCCTTGCGTATAACTTTGCGTTTCTTTGCGGTTTAAATGTAGCATTATTGAATAGGAGTTATTGTGAATTTAAGAATGCATTTTTTTCTGTATATTCACATTGCAAATGAAAACCATACTTCTTACAATTTTGTTTATTCTGATAAGTGTTGCTTTCACATTTTGTCAGAAACAAGATAGAATTTGGGTGTTTGATGATGGCGTTGGATTAAACTTTAATAACTTATCAGCTCCTTTTGCATTTAATACCGGGTTAAAAGGAATTGGGGGCGAAGATTATGCAACTATTTCTGATAAAGATGGCGGATTGCTTTTTCATGTGAATGGTGCTGACTCTGTTTGGGTAGGGACTAATAATTATCCTTATGATTTTAGTGATGTATACGACAGAAATCATATGATGATGCCCAATGGAGATAGTCTTGTTGGTAATTTATCCTGCACGCAAGGATCATTAATAATTCCACTTCCAAATGATTCAATCCATTACTATATTTTTAAAAATAATATTAATTCTCCAGTAATTACGGGAATGCAACGAGGATTATATTACTCAGTGGTTGATATGACAACGAATGGTGGGCTCGGCGATGTGGTTTCTAAAAACAATCTTTTGCATGCTGCAATATTGACTGAGAAATTGTCGGCCTGTAAGCATGGTAATGGTCGGGATTGGTGGGTTTTATCACATGAATCAAATAATAATCATTTCATAGAATTTCTGGTAACACCTGCTGGAATAAATGGACCTTACATACAAAATACAGGAACACTTTTTCAAAATAGTGGGGCCAACGGGGTTTTGGGTCCTATTAAATTCAGTAAGGATGGTACGCGATGTGCAATGGTTGGGATTCCCAATATCATAAACGTATTTGACTTTGACAGATGCACAGGACTTTTAAGTAATCAAATAACAATTCCGTCGAACAATACATATGTTGCCGGCTCGTCTTTATATGGTTGTGAATTATCTCCAAATGGAAATATTATATACATTTCAACTGAAGACAGTTTATATCAATATGATTTAACAGCTGCAAATATTTCTTCAAGTAAAATTAATTTATGGAGCGATACTGTTACAAAGTTTGTTTTGGGCCAAATGTTACTTGC
Organism: Bacteroidota bacterium; assembly: GCA_031418215.1. Taxonomy (GTDB): domain Bacteria; phylum Bacteroidota; class Bacteroidia; order AKYH767-A; family OLB10; genus JANOXC01. The sequence goes on along the minus strand of JANOXC010000154.1, from coordinate 34,431 downwards.
TCCAGATTATAAAATTTATATTGCAGGCTTATACGGAGGCATTGGCACAACCAATAATCCAAATATATTTTATAATTCTTTTAACATGAATTTATCGGTTATTAATGATCCAAATATACCGGGAAACGGCTGTAATTTTTCACCCTTAAGTTTTTATTTAGGTGGAAAGCGTTGTATGTTCGGACTGCCTAATATGGTTAACTATAATCTTGGGCCTTCTGGTTTATGTAATATTGGAATAAATGAAATAACACCATATGAAAAATATTGTTTGTCAATTTCGCCAAACCCGGTTAAGCAATTTTGTAATGTTTCATCAGACAGGTTTATGCAAGCTACTTTGAAAATATATGATGTTACCGGCAGAGAGTTGTTTTCTGGAGCATTTACAAAAAATGCGTGGATAGACTTCACAAGATATTTTGATGGAATATATTTTATTCAGCTAACAAATAATGATGGAGAGCAAGTTACAAGGAAAATACTCAAGATAGAATAATGTCGGGCATCTACATTCACATTCCCTTCTGCAAACAAGCCTGCAATTACTGTGATTTTCATTTCAGCACGTCATTGCAAAACAAACAATCGCTGATTGCGGCAATTAACAATGAATTGACTTTGCGAAAGGATTATTTGTTGGATAATAAAATAGAAACAATTTATTTAGGTGGAGGAACACCTTCGCTTTTATCATCATCGGAACTACTTTCCATATTTGAAACGATTCACAATTTATTTTCTGTTGATGAAGAGGTGGAGATTACCTTAGAAGCCAATCCTGATGATCTTTCCAAAGCGTATATAAAGCAATTGCGTGAAACACCAGTCAATCGGTTAAGCATCGGCATACAATCTTTTCGTGATGTTGATTTAAAATGGATGAACCGTGCACATAATTCCTCGGAAGCAACTAACAGTGTGATGGATGCTGCATCTGCAGGCTTTAATAATATTTCCATTGATTTGATTTATGGATTGCCTGATCTTTCCTTATTAGACTGGCAGAATAATTTAAAGAAAGCCATCGCTTTGCCGGTACAACATTTATCTTGTTATTGTCTTACAATTGAGCCGCGAACAGCTTTGGCGTATCAAATTAAAAAAGGAATTTCAAAAGTTGCTGAGGATGAAAACGCCATCGCACAATTTGAATGGCTGATAGATTATGCTGCGGAAAATAATTTTGAGCAGTATGAAATATCTAATTTCGCTAAACCCGGCTTTTATTCAAGACATAACACATCTTATTGGAAGGGGATTCCTTATCTTGGAATTGGCCCTTCTGCTCATTCATTTGATGGGGCATCACGTCAATGGAATGTTTCCAATAACCCATTATATATAAAGGCTGTTGAATCAGGTAAATTGGAATTTACGAAAGAGGTATTAACGACATCAGAGAAGTACAATGAATATGTGTTGACTTCCTTGCGTACCGTATGGGGGGTTGATTTGAAAATAGTGCAGCAACATTTCGGTGAAGAAGTATTGCAACATCTGAAAAATGAAGCAGCAATTTACCTTTTAAAAGGGGAACTTAAAACAGAAAATAGCCACATGTATCTAACACGAAAAGGAAAGTTCATTGCCGATCGTATTGCTTCGGATTTATTTATTTAAATTTAACACGTCTAAGCATTTCAAACTATTTAAACCATTCAAACTTTTTCAAACAGCGTAACGTGAATACAATGCTTGCAACCATTATACATCAGCTTAATGAAATCACAGTTGACCTGTCAGAACCAATCGACATCTCTATTCCCCTTGAAGCCGGCCCCGGAAAATTGAGTGCCTGGTATGTTAAACCAGTAAGGATAGAACCGGTTAAAACCGCTGATTGGATTGGTGATGTTAACCAGGGAGGGTCAGTCAATTTTCGTGATATTTATTTTAATCCACATGGACATGGCACGCATACGGAATGTGTAGGGCATATCAGCAAGGAGTGGTATTCAATTAACAAGGAATTGAAACAGTTTTTCTTTCTTGCTAAATTAATTACGATCACACCTGAAGTAGTAGAAGAAGATCAAGTCATTACACGCCGGCAAATTTTGGATGCAATTGGAAATGATCGTTGCGAAGCAATTGTGATTCGCACGTTGCCCAATAATCTTTTAAAACAGACAAGGCAATATTCGAATACCAATCCTCCTTACTTACACCACGATGCTGCTTTATATTTGCGCATGCAAGGGGTCGACCATCTTTTAATTGACCTTCCCTCGGTTGATCGCGAGCAGGACAATGGTCAGTTGCTTGCTCATCATGCATTTTGGAATTATCCTGAGCAAACAAGACTGCACGCTACCATAACAGAATTTATTTATGTTCCTTCAGAGATTACAGACGGGATGTACCTTTTAAATCTTCAAATGGCATCGTTTGAGAATGATGCAAGTCCCAGTAAACCGCTACTTTTTAGGTTAAAATAATCTAATTATTTTTTGGAAGTTTTTTTTCTCATTTTTATTTTTGCTTTTGCTAAAATCATTCAAATAATATGGGAAAAGGTGATAAACGCTCCGGAAAAGGCAAGCTAATTATTGGTTCAAAAGGAAAAACCCGTCCTGCACGCAAGCAAAATATAGCATCCCGTGCTGCTGCCAAAGTGCCTAAAAAAGGCTAAGTAAATGATTGAATGTTGAATTGGTTTCCGAAATTAAACCGGAGACCTTTTTTGCTATTGTTGCAATGAGATATTGTAATTTTATTGCAGCTATCAACGGCTGTTTATCTGAAGCATTTCTTACTTTTGTAAAAAATTAAGCAAATGAAATTTGGCGTAGTAGTTTTTCCCGGTTCTAACTGTGATCGTGATCTGATTCATGTTATGCGTGATGTGATGGGCCAGCAGGTTGAAGTGCTTTGGCACAAGGAGCATACTTTGAGGGGATGTGATTTTATTCTTCTTCCCGGTGGTTTTTCTTATGGTGATTATTTGCGTTCCGGTGCTATTGCACGTTTCTCCCCAATCATGCAGGAAGTAATGGAATTTGCTGAAAAGGGCGGATTTGTTTTTGGTATCTGCAATGGTTTTCAAATTTTGTGTGAATCGAATTTATTACCCGGCGCATTATTGCACAACATGCATCATCAATTCAGCTGTAAGAACACTTACTTGAAATGTGAAACGGATGAAAGCCTGATTACATCACGCTTACGTATCGGTCAGGTTATTAAAGTTCCAATTGCACACGGAGAAGGAAATTTTTATTGTGATGCGCCAACATTAAAATCATTGAATGACAATAATCAAGTGCTTTTCCGCTATTGCAATGAAGCAGGTGAACTCACTCCTGAAAGTAATCCGAATGGTGCGCTCGATGCTATTGCAGGTATTTGCAACAAGGGACGAAATGTATTTGGAATGATGCCGCATCCGGAACGCGCATCGGAACAAGTTTTGGGAAATACCAATGGCAGATTGATTTTTGAGTCAATTTTGAATATGGTACAGGCATAAATGAGATACCTTGTTTCAAGGAGCAGTACTTTTTATCATCAACGAATTACGAATCTATACTAATTTACGAATCAAAAAAACATATGATTACCCAGTAATACAATGATCTTCCCTTACCAAAAACCTATTTGTATATTTGTTTTTTATTCGTAATTCGTTGATTATTTTTTATAAAAGTGCATCTCATCAATAAATTCAAAAACCGCTTGTGGCATCATATACCTTACATCTTTACCTGTTTTTATGCTCTGGCGGATAAAGCTTGCTGAGATTTCCATCAACGGCGCATTGATTATTTTAACATGTGGATGATCTTTATATTGTCCGCCATCAGATCCCGGTCGTGGATATATATATAACTCATGATTTTCGAGAATCATCTCATAATTTTTCCATTTATGCAGACTTTCCAGATTGTCACTACCCATAATCAAAGCGAATTCATGCTGCGGATATTTTTCAGTAAGGTAAGCAAGCGTATGAATGGTATAACTTGGTTTTGGCAATTTAAATTCTGCTTTGGACGCTTTTATTTTTTTGTAATTATTGATGCCCAACTCAACCAAATGAAAGCGATGATAATCCTGCAACAATGAACCGGCAGCTTTTAAAGGATTGTGAGGGGAGATTACCATCCATACCTGCTGTATATCGGTGAACTCCGACATATAACCTGCAATCACAAAATGACCATTGTGGACAGGATTAAAAGTACCGAAAAACAAGCCTATCTTCATTGGTATAATTTGATTATTTATTCTGCCAAAAAATTTTCTACAAGGGCTGTTGCATCATGCATTGTTTTCTTGAATTCATCATTCACAATAATGTAACTGAACTGATCTGCGAAATTCATTTCCAGTCCTGATTTAGCGAGCCGCTTTTCTAATGACTCCTGTGTTTCACTATCTCTTGCTACCAAACGTTTTTTTAATTCTGTGAGTGAGGGAGGCATTACAAATACATCAAGAACTCTTTTGCCATAATATTTTTTTATGGATAATCCGCCTTTCACATCCACATCGAATAGAACCACTTTACCCAATAAAGATAGCTTTTCGGTTTCTGATTTAAGCGTGCCGTAAAATTTTCCGGGATACACTTCTTCCCATTCTAAAAAATCTTCATTTTCTATTTTATCTTTAAATTCCTCAACCGACAAAAAGTAATAATCCTTACCATTTGTTTCATTTTTTCGTTGCGAACGAGTAGTTGCAGAAACTGAAAAGGTAAACAAGGGATATTTTTCAAGCAGGTGATGAACCAGACTTGTTTTTCCGCTTCCTGATGGACCACAAAATAATATTAACTTCTGCATCAAACTAATTATTACAAAACGTTGGCTAATTGTTCTTTCAGTTTTTCCAACTCGTCTTTCATCTCTACTACTCGGCGTTGAATGCTGGCATCATTTGCTTTTGCTCCCAGTGTATTTATTTCACGTCCAATTTCCTGTGCAATGAATCCAAGTTTTTTGCCATTTGCCTCTTTTCCTTTCATGGCTTCCTGAAAATAATTACAATGTGCACGAAGGCGTGTTTTCTCTTCGCTGATGTCAAGCTTCTCAATATAAAATATTAATTCCTGTTCAAAGCGATTTTGATCAACATTGGTTATTTCACGTATTTCCGACATGCTCTTAGCAATACGTTGGCGGATATTTTCAATACGCTCTTTTTCGAATGGTACAACTTCCTCCAGTAGTTGAATAATGCATTTTAATCTTTCAGATAGATCATCTTCCAGCACTTTCCCCTCTTCAGCACGAAACTGATTGAATTTTTCTGTAGCCTGCGTTATCAATTGCTGCATTTCTTTCCACTGTTCTTCTGTACATTCAGATTTATCAGAGTTCAGTACCTGTGGCAGCTTTAAAACGGTATCCACCCAATTTGCCTCTTCCATTGATAATTCTGAAGAAAGACTTTTGAGTTCATCATAATAGGCTTTGAAAATCTCTCTATTGATCGTACTTCTCCTGGCTACTTCATTGTTATCAATATTAATCGCAATATCCAATTTTCCCCGTTCTACAGTTTTTGAAAACTCGAGTCGCATATCTGATTCTTTATCGCGAAAAAGAGAGGGTGTGCGGATATTCAACTCCAGGAATTTACTGTTGAGCGACCGCATTTCAACGGTTACCTTATATCCCGCAACCTGTCCGGAAGCGCTTCCATATCCTGTCATTGATCTTATCATAAGCTGAACTGCTATTTACGGCAAAAGTATATTTTTTATGCGGAAGGACTGATGTTCCGCGAATTAGGCTTGATACTTAGGTAAACACCTGAGAAAATCAATATGGCAGCAATGCCATGTAGCAAATGGGGCGAGTCTTTTCCAAGCAGTAAGGCAAAACCTGCTGCTAAAAGCGGTTGCATGTATATATATACTGAAACAACAGATGCACTTAAGGTAACTAATCCCAATGTATTAAAGAGATATGCAAAAAAGGTACTGCCGATCACCACAAATACGGTTGCCATCCATATTTTATTATCAAACAATGACCATTGCACTTCATTAAATTCCGAAAAGCCAAAAGGCAGTACCATTAAGGCACCGAATAGAAAAATCCATTTCATAATTGTTACAGGGTGATATTTTCCCATCAACGGTTTCACCAATATTAAATAAACAGCATAGGATAATGCATTAATCAGGATGCATAAATCACCAATGGATGATGATTGAACGGTAGAAAATCGTCCGCCGTATAATATCAAGATCGCACAACCTGCAATTCCAGAGGCAATTCCAATAATACGCATCCAGGTAATTTGCTCATGCAGCATTGCGAAAGAAAGTAAGAGTACAAAAATCGGGTTGCTAATCATCATCAACCCAGCATTGATCGGGCTGGTAAGAGATAATCCTTTAAAGAACAACAGCTGGTTAATTGCAATTCCAAATAAGGCGCAACCTAAAAGGCGCAATAAATCTTTTTTCTTTAGTTGTTCTTTAGGAAAAAAATAACCTGCCACCCAAAATAATATGGTTGCAACTAATGTCCGTAATACTATAAAGCCAAACGGTTTTATATAAAGAGGAGTTACGGTTTTGGCAATCGAATAATTGGCGCCATAAATAAGGTTGGCAATAAATACAGCGAGGTGTGCCTGCCAGCGCTTCATTCCTATTTTTTCATTGCTGATTTGGCTGCTGCAATATTTTTTGGAGCATTGCCAACAAAAATTTGATCACCAATGATAATAACAGGCCGTTTTAAAAAAGTATATTCTTTTAATATATAATCTCTGTAATCCTTTTCCGAAAGTTTCTTTTCATTTAATCCCAGCGATCGGTATTTCAAAGCTACTCGGCTGAAAAGTGCTTCATAGCTTCCTGCCAGTGATGACATTTCCTTCAACTGATCTGCACTGATGGGCTCCGTTTTAATTTCTTGCATCACGAAGTCTTTGCCGGGTTTTAATTCTTTTAAAATCCGCTGGTTAGTAGTACAGGTAGCTAAATGATAAATTTTTTTCACGATTAACAAAGAATTAAAAAACTTTCTGTGCAACGCGTTTACAAACTTCTGAAGTACCCATTGTGTAAAAATGGAGGCAAGGTACGTTATGCTTGATCAGCTCCTTACATTGTTCAATGCACCATTCAATACCAATTTCGCGGGCCTGCTCATTGTCGCGTGCTTTCTCCACTTCCTCGGCCAACTCATGTGGCATATCAATATGAAAAAAGCTGGGTAAAACGTTCAATTGTTTCTTTGTGGTAAGCACTTTTAGTCCGGGAATAATTGGAACATCAATGCCAATTTCACGGCACATTTTTACAAATTCAAAATATTTTTTATTGTCATAAAACATTTGTGTGACGATATACTCGGCACCAAGATCTACTTTCTGTTTCAAGTATTTCAAATCAGATCTTAGATTTGGGGATTCAAAATGTTTTTCTGGATAGCCGGCTACACCGATACAAAAAGTGGTAGGCTCCACATCAAGCAGATCATCCTCCATAAATTTACCATTATTCATTGCTGCAACCTGTTGCAATAAGTCAGATGCATAGATGTTTCCTCCGGGTTCCGGCATGAATGCTCCTTCGCTTTTTATGGAGTCGCCTCTTAATACTAAAACATTATCGATGCCAAGGAAGGATAGGTCAATCAAAGCATCTTCTGTTTCTTCCTTTGTAAAACCACCACAGATGATATGTGGAATGGCATCAATCTTATATTTATTCATGATGGCGGCGCAAATGCCAACAGTTCCGGGCCTTTTTTTCACCGATTTTTTTTCCAATAACCCGTTGGGCTTTTTCTTGTAAACAAACTCCTCCCGGTGATAAGTAACATCAATAAATGCCGGTTTAAATTCCAGTAACGGGTCAATAGCATTGTATATAGACTGAATACTTTTACCTTTTAACGGCGGGAGAATTTCAATGGAGAAAAGAGGACCTGTTGCCTTTTTTAAGTGTTCTGTTACTTTCATAAGTGATTAGACAATGCTAAAATAAAACCAGGTGCAAAGGTGGATAAAAAATAAACGTCTGCCGAATAAGACAGACGTTTATTCCACTAAACGAATAGGATTACCTTGAAACGATTAACGAACCTGATTTCCCTTTCCTGCCATTACCCAGAATTAGCGTATAAAAATATGCATCAACAGCAAGCCCTTCTCCATCAAACACTTTTGAAGTATTGTTATATCCATCCGCTTCATACACAATAATTCCCCATTTATTATAAATTCTTAAACTATTTTCAGGATACAAATCGATATTTAAAATAATAAACTGATCATTTTGTCCATCACGATTTGGAGTAATGATATTTGGTACAACAAGACCGCAGTTATCCAGTTCTCCAATGTGGCTTTCTAAGCAAGGAGCCATCGTTATAGCTCTCACATAAAAATTAGATAGCGCATACGTTTCTCCGTGTGATTCAGGCCCCTGGGGAGTATTTGGAGGGAACCAATAATATCCATCATAACTCACTTCATAGCCGTCATTATCCTGTACGCTAGTCCAGCTATAAATACTAGAATAATTTATAGAAGAAGAAATATTACAATTTACAACAGGCGCTTCTGCTTGTTCTATAACTGATAAAGTCATTGAATCGGAGGCTACACAACCATGATTGAATGAAATGTCGACTGTATATTGGCCACTATTGTTAACTGTTAGCGTTTGTAAGGTGTCATTTAATTCAGTTTCCCAGAGATAATGGGCGCCGGAATTACCAGCATCCAATGTATAAGGAAGGTCTGTGGAACAAAGGAGCAGGTCATTCAATGAGGAAATAAATGGAGGGACATCTCTGATTATTATTGTGTCGGAAGAGAAGCATAAAAAGCCTGACGAATCACTTACAACAATGAGTCCGACATATTCTCCAGGCTCTGAAATAGCTTCATCTAGGGTTGGATCCATTTCATAAGCTAGACCATTTAGATACCATTGATAAAACTCACCTCCCGGAGGCATGGTAAGCCGGATGGTGTCGCCATTGCAGTTTGCAATATCATCACCTAAATCAAACGCTGGTACTTCCAGTATTTTAACCAATGTTGAATCCTCGCCGATACATGTACCATTAATAATACGGACACTATATAAGCCCGAATAATTAGCGGTAAGTTCTGATAATACAGCACCTGTGAGCTGCTGCCCGTTGAAATACCATTGAGTGATGCAGGTGTTGCAACCATTATATCCTGTATTTAATAAAACAGGTGAATTAGAACAGCCTAACGTTAGATCAGGCAAAGTGACCGGCAAATAATTATCGATAAGAATGATTGCCAATGTATCACCTGAATTCAGAAAATTTCCGCAACTGTTGGCAATGGAATTACCATCACTTCCTTGTTGCGCTAAAAGGTATAATGGCCCGGTTAAAGCCTGTAAGCTGTCAATGACAACTAAAATTTTATTCGATAAGCTGTCATCACCTGAAGGGCCGCAATAAGAATAAGATGCTTCAACAGGAATCACAGCGTTGTTATTTCCGGCGTCAAACAATTGCAATGCTGAACCATCATGATCAAGCGTAAAACAATATAATAGATCATTGAACACAACTTCAAAATTGCTGAAGAGACAACCGGCAGTATCAATACTTACCGGCCAGTGAACAGGATCATTTAAAATAAGTAATAATGAATCATTTGCAGGGAATTGAAATCCACAATTTCCAACAACTGTATTGCCATCTGAACCTGTTCTTATAATTAAAATATTATTGCCCCAGGTAAGCGGTTGCGACAGGGTGATGTGGACTTTATTCGTGAGGTTTCCATTGCAACTCACGGTGTTTACGCCAACAACAGGAACAGGAAAACCCATTGCGTTTATTACGCGAAAGTCGTCACTGATTACAGAATTACACAGTACCATACGATTAAACAAAACATCAAATTCCATTGCATTACATGGAACAATCACACCATTTGATGAAATTTGGTTGTTAAATTGTGGAACAGCATTGATGCTGCAAGCATTCGTGATATGTATTTCGATATCTCTTCGTACTCCACCTATTTTTACTCCATTCCGATATTCATCAACCTGCATGCAAATGACCCCAACCATAATTTTATTAGGAGTGAAAGTGATGACACCTTGCTGATCGATGTTAAATCCAGTTGAGGAAGAGATGGGATATGTGCCTGAATAAGGAGGGATATAATTAACATTGGATGCACCTGCTCCTTGCACCGAAGCAAGTGAATACACCAATGAATCACCATCAGAATCAAAACCGTTTTGCACATACATTGCCGGAACGCCCAGGCAAAAAGATATAACGGCTGTGGAAATAAACTGTGGTGAACTATTGTATGAACCATTCAGGTTATCTAAAGTAGTACTTATATAGAGGCATGGATTAGATATTAAAGTCTGGTTACCGTTACGCATGCATTCTACAAATTCAAAAATCCAGTCAGTACAAATGGTTGGCAATGTAACATCCTGCTCATATATATATAATTCAATTCCCAGCCGGTTTCCTCCATTGCAGGTTGATGCAAGTGTAGTATCAATACATTCAGAAGTTAAAAATTCCGATGAACTGATAAGAGGCATGTTTATCGAAAAATTTTGTCCACATGATGCAGAGCTTATATTAATAAGTGCAGTTATTGGAGCAGGAATGCCGCTGCAGTCGCGGTAAAAACGCAACTTGAGATGAATAGTGTTTGTACTTACATAAGTGTAAGTGAGGTCAGCACCTGCAGCATGAGAAGCATGTGCAGTCTGAATGCTAAAGGTTGCAAAAATTGTAAGTACAAATATTAAATAGGATTTTTTCATGCTGGGGAGTTTTTTAAATTAATAATCTGTTAATTATATATATAGACGTAATAAACAGGAAATAGGAAGCATCCAGGATAAATAAAATCTGTATATATATAAAACAGAGATGGCTAAAAAACAAACCATCTTTAGGTAGGAAAAAAAAATAAAAAAACCCCCTGTAGTTAAACAGGGGGTTGAACTGAAGAATCAGTAATTTTATTTTCCAATTGCAATAGTCAAAGTTCCTGACTTAGGATCAGTACCATTTCCTAATTCAAGGATGTAGAAGTAAGTACCTTCAGCTAAATTGTCGCCTTTGAACACCTTGGTTGTGTTGTTATAACCACCTTCATTGTACACTTCTTTACCCCAACGGTTAAATATCTTCATGACGTTGTTCGGATAGAAACCTATGTTTTCAATAAGTAAAACATCATTTTGTCCGTCACCGTTTGGTGTGATAATATTTGGAACCACAGGAGCACAGGCAATTGGATCACTTGTTTTGCCAAATAGACAACCGCCATTCATTTTCGTTCTTACATAGAAAGTAGGTGCTGTTTCATTCGAGCCATGTGATGTAGGTCCTGAAGGTGTGTTGGCAGGTATCCAGGTCGTCTTATCAGTACTTACTTCATAACCGGTATTACCAACGATATCATTCCAGGTATAAACAAATAAATAACTAGATGAAGATCCTCCACCACAGGCAATAACTGGAGCAGCTAATTGTTGTTGAACCGTGAGGGTAACAGTGTCTTTTGAAACACATCCGTTTTCTGTAACAGTTACGATGTAATCATTAGTTGTACTTGCAGAAATGGTTTGAGTAGTAGCACCTGTGGACCATAAATAGGTTACCGTTGCTCCTGAATAGTTTGCATCCAAAACTGCAGCAGGGTCAATTTCACAAATTGCTTGTGTGCCTAATGCATTAAGTGTAGGAGCTGAATTTACTGTGAAAACAGTTTGATCTGTTGCTGTACAAGGTCCGTTAGTAATTACCACCGTGTACGTATTTGTTCCGGCAGTTACAGGAGGAGTAAATACAGAGTCAGTAGAAACCGTTGCACCACTTCCGTCGGTCCAGAGATAGGATTGTGCACCTGTGAAGCCCGGATCTAATGTAGGAGCAGGGTCACTGGTACACTGTGCTATTCCAATAGGAAGATTTGCTGTTGGAGAAATCAGGACTGTTAAATACATGGAATCATTAACAGCACAGCTTGGGAAATTGGTGATGGTAACAGAATAAGGCCCTGCTGTAGAAGTGGAAACTGTTTGTTGTGTAGCACCGTTAGACCATTGATAAGAAGCACCTGAATTACCGGCATCAATTACAAATGGTAATGTGCTGGAGCAAACTGTTTGATCACTTAATACAAGTACCGGATAATCATGATTCACTAAAACAACTGTATCAGAACTGAAACATAAGTGATTGATAGGATTTGGACCAACTGTTACAATTGCTCCAACATACTGTCCATCTAAATTAGCATATAATGTTTGTCCTGTTGCAGTATTTTGCTGATTATAATACCAGAGGTAATTGGTACTGCCTGCACCCATGTCAAGAAGAATTGAATCTCCACGGCAAATATCTCTGAGGGCAGGGCCTAAATCGATAACCGGTACATTGATAACATTGATGTCAATCGTGTCAGTCCCTTTACAGAAAGCTGTTGCAGAAACAATAACACTATAAGAACCTGTGGCAGCAGCTGAATAGGTTGCATTGGTTTCACCACTGATTGCACCTCCATTTAAATACCACTGGAAGGTTAATCCACCGGCAGATGTGTAACCGGAATTAAGTGCAACAGGAATCTCATTGTTATTTGTACAAGCATCTAAATCCCCACCCAATGATGTTGGAATTACATTATCAATATAATAAACAGCTAGTGTATCGCCAACATTCAGAAAACGCCCGCAACTGTTAGCAATGGTGTTATTGTCAGTACCTGTCTTTACAATAAGATATAACGGGCCGGCAGGGGTTTGCTGAGCTGGAAAATTAATCAATATCTGGTTTGACAAACTATCGCCTGAAGGACCGCAATAAGTGTAGGTACTTACAATCGGCAACGGATTATTGCCGTTTCCTGCATCAATCAGTTGAAGAGATGATCCATCTTGGTCAACACTGTAACAATATACATACTCAGATAAGTCAGTTGTAAAACTATTCAACACACAACCAACTGAGTCACTAACCAGTTGATATGGGGAAGGATCATTTACAATATATTCAATAGTATCAAAAGTAAAAGCGCCAAAACCACATTTACCTAAAATGGTGTTACCATCAGATCCTGTCTTCGTCCATACGTAATTGCTACCGTAGGTAAAAGGCTCACTCAATACAATACGAATGGAATCGGTAAGTCCGCCTGCGCAGTTATATCCTGTAATGCTTATAATTGGAATTGGAAAACCAAGCGAGTTAATCACACGAAAATCATCATTTACAATAGAGCCGCATTGAACATCGCGCTTGAAAGGGACGTCGAAGGCAAAAGTTCCACAAGGAACATTTACGCCGACTGAATCAGCCAATGCATCATATTTTGGAATCAGGTTAGGATCACAAAGAGATTCTACCTTGATTTGAATATCACGCTTAACAGCACCGATTTTAATTCCATTTCTGTATTCCTCCACCTGTACACACATAACGGCAGTCTGGATCTGGCTAGGCGTTAAAAATATCTGACCGGTTTGATCAATAGTGATTGGGGTAGAAGAAGCAACAGGGTATATCCCTGAATAAGGGAATATATAATTTACCAATGCGCCACCGTTAGTCTGTGCATCAACCAATGAATAAACCAATGAATCGCCGTCGGGATCGAAAGCTTCCTGTTTGTAGTAAAAAGGATTTCCTACACAAAAAGAAGTAGCAGGATAAGAAAGGAATTGAGGGGAACTGTTGGTTGGGTAATTAAGATTATCAAGTGAAGTACTTACATATAAATAAGGGCCACCTGACATTGTTTGATTGGTGTTGCGGCAACATTCTTCAAATTCAAATATCCAGTCGGTACATCCTTGAGGTAAAGTAACGTCACCCTCATAAATGTATTCTTCCACACCATAGCGTGGACCACCGTTGCAGGTTGTTGCCTGAGACGTATCAATACAGTCGGAAGTAACAATTTGTGTAGAGCTGATCAGCGGTAAATTCACCGTTGGCTGAATGATGCCACAGGAAACAGAGCTGATGTCGATAGCTGCAGTTAGAGGTGCAGGGATACCGCTGCAATCACGGTAAAACCTCAACTTGATGTGGATTACATTCGCGCTAACGTAGGTGTAGGTTAAGTCAGCACCAACAGCATGGGAGGCATTGACCTTGGTAATGCTGCTAACAAGTATTGTTGATACAAGGCAGAGGAGTGTGATTATTTTTTTCATAGGTTTATTTATCTAAATATGCTTATAGTTCCTTTTTGGTTGATTTGCCCATTATCGGAGCGGGCAAATATATTGTAAAAATAGGTTCCGGAAGTCAGGTTTTCCCCGTTCTCATCCTTTCCGTCCCAATGCTGGCCGGGTTGCGTGATTTCAAAAACCACTCTTCCCGACCGATCTAAAATTTTAACCGATAATTCCAGTAATTGACTGCTTTCAACATAAAATTCATCGTTAACGCCATCGCCATTGGGAGTAAATGCAGTGCTTACTGAGCCAATTACTTCAATGGTTTTCTCAATGGTTTTTTCACCAACTGTACATAAGAGCTTGTAAGTGCCTGGTTTGGTGAAATTATGGGTAATGCTATTCGAGCCGGTGCTTGTTTGACCATCGCCAAAGTCCCAATTGCCTTTAGCATCTTCTTTGTTTAATAAGGCTACTATTTTTAAAGGAGCAAATCCAACCTGCGAATTAATAATGATAACAGATTCAATGGTTGCTACAGGCTTATTAGTATTAGCAGATTGATTTACAGGAGCGTTTTCAGAGGCCTGCTCATTTACTTTTTGAGGAGTGGAGGGTGGGGCTTTTGTTGATGAAGCCTCACTGCTCTTGTTCTGATTGCTTGAAGCAGTAACCGGCGACTCACTATGGTGCTCAATTGCTGTTTTCTCAGCAGTAAACTTTTTGCTTTCCTCTTTATTAAAAGCAACCTCATTTTTCGGGGACTCTTGAACTGAAATCACATTATTTTCAGATTGTATTACGTTCGAATTATCCAGCGCTTTATCAACAGCAATATCGTTAATGGTCGTAGGTGCTATAACAGGAACAACTGTGTTTTTCTTTGGGGAAGTAGTCACAATTACCATTACAATTGCAGCTGTGCTGATAATTCCTGCCACCCAAAACCAAGGATTGGTATTGCCCAAGATGGTTTTTAATGCTGTTTTACCTGTAATGGAAGAAGTACCTGAAGGATCAGCTGATGTTGAAGGGGTATTTAAATTTTGTTCAAGACGCTGCCAAACGGAAGGGTTTACTTCCGGCTCAAATTGCTCAAACGACGTCTTAACTAGTTTTTCCAGGTCCATCAGCTGATATTCAAGGGTATTGATTTAATATTAAAATTATTGACCGGCTCACTAATAACATCTCCCGCTTTTTTTTCCTTTTCAATGAGTTTAATAAGGTGTTGCCTTGCTCGAGAGTATTGCGATTTACTTGTTCCTTCACTGATACTCAACAGGTTGCCAATTTCAGCATGGTTATATCCTTCAATTGCATAAAGGTTAAAGACGGTACGAAAACCAATGGGCAGTGTTTGGATGATTTGTAACAATTCTTTTGCTTTTAATTCTATAAGAGGTTCAACGCTTTCATTAATGTTCTCCTGCCACTCAGTTTCTAATTGCCGGTTTTTATTCCGTCTGTATAAATCTAAGGCTGTATTAATGATGATCTTTTTAATCCAGCTTTCCAGAGGGCCTTCTTTTTTGAAGTCGCCAATTTTATTAAACACCTTTAAGAGCCCTTCCTGTAATACTTCTTCTGCTTCCTCTCTGTTGTTACAATATCTAAGGCAGACGCCAAACATTTTGCGGGAATAGATTTCATACAGATTCCGTTGAGCAAGTTTGTCTCCCTTGCAGCATCCTTCAATTAATCGTTCTTCGGATTGTAACATCATTCACAAATACCAAGATGTAAGTTTACGAAAAAGGGTTGCATCACCCTAAAAAAATTTTCATCAACGAATACGAATCTCTACGAGATTACGAATTAGATTTTAAATAGAAGGAGAATATTCCTCTCTGAATCCCCTATTCGTAAATTCGATTTTATTCGTATTCGTTGATTGATAGGAGAATATCCTCAAACAGAAACAGTAAATCATACTCTTCTTATCCCTATCTTCGCGCCCCCGGATGAAAAACATACGTAATTTCTGCATCATTGCTCATATTGACCACGGAAAAAGCACCCTGGCCGATCGTTTATTGGAATATACCAATACTGTTTCCAAAAAAGACGCGCAAGCGCAGGTATTGGATGATATGGATATTGAGCGTGAACGGGGAATTACCATTAAAAGTCACGCCATTCAGATGGAATATGAGCAGGATGGCATACCGTATATCCTAAACCTCATTGATACCCCTGGCCATGTTGACTTTTCCTATGAAGTGTCAAGATCTATCGCTGCTTGTGAAGGGGCTTTGTTAATTGTAGATGCTGCTCAGGGAATACAGGCACAAACGATTTCAAATCTTTACCTGGCTTTGGAGAATAATCTGTTAATTATTCCTGTTTTGAATAAAATAGATTTGCCAAGTGCTGAACCTGAGTTGGTTAAAGACCAGATAGTTGATTTGATCGGTTGCCGCCGCGAAGAAATTATTCCGGCAAGTGGTAAAACCGGTTTAGGGGTTCATGATATTTTACGGGCAATTGTAGAAAGAGTGCCGGCCCCGAAAGGTGATGTTTCTGCCCCATTCAAGGCCCTTATTTTTGATTCTGTTTTTAATAGTTTTCGTGGTATTATTGCTTATTTCAGGGTAATGGACGGTGAAATCCGTAAAGGTGACCATGTTCGGTTTATGGCTACTGAAAAAGAATATTTCGCTGACGAGGTGGGTATTTTGAAATTACAGAAGTCACCGCGCGATGTTGTGAAGGCCGGAGATGTTGGATATATTATTTCAGGTATTAAAGAAGCCAAAGAAGTTAAAGTTGGTGACACGCTTACCCATAAAGAACGTCCATGTGCTGAAGCCATCAGTGGTTTTGAAGATGTGAAGCCAATGGTTTTTGCGGGGATCTACCCTGTTGATACCGATGAGTATGAAGAGTTAAGAAACTCCATTGAAAAATTACAGCTCAATGATGCCTCTTTGGTTTTTGAACCGGAGTCATCGGCAGCATTGGGTTTTGGTTTCCGATGTGGATTTCTTGGGATGTTGCACATGGAAATTATCCAGGAAAGACTGGAGCGGGAGTTTAACATGACAGTGATTACCACTGTTCCCAACGTTTCTTATACTGCTTACCTTACCAATGGAACGGAATTAACCGTTAATAATCCCAGTGATTTTCCTGATCCATCACAACTTGACAGAATTGAAGAGCCGTATATTAAAGCAGTTGTCATTACCAAGTCGGAATATATTGGCTCCATCATGACGCTTTGCATTACCAAACGTGGTGAAATATTAAATCAAAGTTACCTCACAACCGATCGCGTCGAGTTAACATTTAAGATGCCAATGGCAGAAATTGTTTTTGATTTTTATGACAAACTCAAAACGATTTCTAAAGGGTATGCATCATTTGATTATCACCAGATCGGTTATCAGGCTTCTGATTTAATTCGACTTGACATTCGTTTGAATGGAGAGCCCGTTGATGCATTGTCTGCTTTGATTCACCGTTCACATGCGCATGATTTTGGACGCAAGATCTGCGAGAAATTAAAAGAGTTGATTACACGTCAGCAATTTGAAATTATTATTCAGGCTTCCATCGGATCAAAAATTATTGCACGCGAAACAGTGAAAGCGATGCGTAAAGATGTTACTGCAAAATGTTATGGTGGTGATATTTCAAGAAAAAGAAAACTGTTAGAGAAACAAAAAGCAGGAAAGAAACGCATGCGCCAGGTTGGTAATGTTGAAATACCACAACAGGCATTTTTAGCGGTGTTGAAGCTGGACTCATAAAAAAAATTGTCTGAACCAGGATTTTTTTGATTTACATGATTTAACTGATTGAAAAAGCTACATCATAGTAAACACTTTAATCCCTGAAATCATAGTTCAGATATCTCGTCCCATCAGTGTCTCCCCATTTCCGGGGGACACTGATGCAAAAGGAGAACACTTTATGAATTGGGATTTACCTGATCTATCCATTCTCCTTACGCAACAATTGTGGGGATACATTCCAATGCCCTTCGTTATCGATTTTAATTGAAGCTGTTTTGTGATTCAACCTCATAATAATTCCTATGCGAACAATTCCATCACTGCCATCCCCTGAAACACGGTCGCCAACATTAAATTTTGCCATAGATACCAATGCGCCGGCTTTATATATTATCCGTATCCGCTCTACAACCATTTTGCTTAGAATGGTAAGCTCAGGCATAGATAAGTTTTGAAGCATGGGTTCAAATTTGCGTATGATGGCGTTTGTATTGTCAACTTCAGACATGGTAATAATTTTAAGAAAGTATTTTTTGTTCCATCAGATTCGCCCCATTTCCGGGAGACGCTAATGAATTAAAATCTCGATTGAGTAGCGATTAATCTCCATTTAATAATTTTCTTCAGAGTCCCTTACGAAGACTCTGAAGCGACAAATCCATTTAATCAATTTAAGCTAATAAATCACAGTTCAGACAACTATTTCTTTTAGTCTTTTCAGCAATTTCAAAACAATTCCTTCTGACAACCAACCTGCGATAAAACCCTCTATAAACCTTTCACTCCTTAACATTACAGTAAAAAATTTACACACGGTTATTGCATCTAGGTTTTCAAAAGAATTGTTTTTTAGTATTTCTTGTCCTTCTTTCCAATCCATATAATCAAAGACAGGCGCCAATTTCATTTTATATAATAAATCAACAAGTTCTGAAGCAAGTGGAGCGTTTTCAATGTGAGGAAAATCGAAGGAACCGTCAGCATTTTTTTCTCCTATTACAACTTTACTGAAACTTGTTGTTCCTTCCAGTCTCGTAATAAAGGCAAAGAGTTTATCCCAATCTTCTTTTTTAATTGTTTTTAAATGCTTCGGGAAATCCTTAAGTTCTAACATGACATTGTTTTTTTTGCCATTAAATGACAACATTTGATGCAGGCAGAAACGGGGCAATTTTATTTACTGCAGAACCGACGATTGTTTTCAGGCGCTGTTATGTCCTGTTATTCTTTGATCACTTTACTTCGTTGAATTAATTCTCCCATACTCCCGCGAAGCGAAATGAAATATATACCTTCTGGTTCATCAGCAATATCCAATGTATTTACTTTTTGTTTTTCAAGAATTATTTTACCAGTAATGTCTGTGAGGTTTGCATTATAGAAATCTGATAAATTAATTACTCCTGTTGTGGGATTAGGGTATGCAATTATAGCCTTTTTAAAAGCGGAATTGGAAATACTTACATTGCAATTTACACTATAACTTGCCCATGAATCTTTTGCATTTGGCCAATTGGTGTTCATATATGCGGTATCACCCACCTGTATACAAGTTAAACTGGGGTTATTTATGGAGTTAAAATTAACAAGATTATTAGTGTTACTATTATGCATATTCAAACTCGTTAATTGATTACCTCCACAATACAAAGTTGTAAGAGACGTATTTGCAGAAACATCCAAACTCGGTATTTTATTAAAGGAACAATTTAAAAAAATAAGAGCCGTATTGGTAGTAACATTCAAACTTGTTAATTGATTAAAGATACAATTTAAAACAGTAAGTGCCGCATTGGCAGAAACATTCAAGCTTGATAATTGATTACTTGAACAATTTAAATTAGTAAGGGCTGTATTTGTAGAAACACTCAAACTTGTTAATTGATTACTTGAACACATTAAAGTCGTAAGATTCGCATTTGTAGAAACATTTAAAATTGATAATTGATTATCCCAACAATACAGACTGGTAAGAGCGGTATTGGATGAAACATTCAAACTCGTTAAATTATTATTGGAAGAATTCAAATAAGTAAGAGCCGTATTGACCGATACATTCAAACTTGTTAAATTGTTATTAGAACAATCCAAATAAGCAAGAGCCGTATTGACAGAAACTCCCAAACTCGTTAAATTATTATCGGAACAATCCAAATAAGTAAGAGCCGGATTGTAAGAAACATTCAACCCTGTTAAATTATTACGAGAACAATCCAAATAAGTAAGGGCCGTATTGTAAGAAACACTCAAAACCGTTAAATAATTACGGGAACAATCCAAATAGGTAAGGGCCGTATTGTAGGAAACACTCAAATTCGTTAATTGATTATAGGAACAATCCAAATTGCTAAGGGCCGTATTAAAAAAAATATTCAAGCTCGTTAATTGATTAGTGTCACAATTCAATGTAGTAAGAGCTGTAAAAGCTTCAATACCTGTAAGTGAATTAATATTCATGCTAGAAACATTTATTCCCCCTGTGTAAGCAACGGCTTCTGAGACCTGTATTTGGGCATCGCCATTAGTATTAATACCAGCGTTTGAAACCAAGGCTGCTTTGAAATTAGCATCTGGGATGTTTACATTTTGAGCACTTATTGTTGCAATATTTGTAAGTATTGCAAATGTCGAAATCAGGATTGCCCTTCTCATGACTTTCTTGGTTATAATTGTTATTTATAAATTATATGTGAAGTTAACACTTTTACAGTTATAGGTTGTTATGTAATAGGAGACACCTTTCAATTATACCTCATCCTAAAACTTAATACAAACATTCTTCTCCTCAGTAAAAAACTTCATCGCTTCAAAGCCTCCTTCACGGCCTACACCTGAATTTTTCATACCGCCAAAAGGTGTCCGCAGATCACGAAAGAGCCAGCAGTTTACCCAAACGATTCCGCTGTGTAGTAAGCCAGCAACTCGATGTGCGCGTTTTAAATTTTCTGTCCACACAGTTGCTGCCAAACCGTATTGTGTACTGTTAGCATACTTCAATGCTTCTTCTTCTGTATCAAATGGCATAATGGTAACAACAGGTCCAAAAATTTCTTCCTGGTTGGTACGACAATCGTATGATAAACCTTCTATGACTGTTGGTTCAATAAAATATCCGTTTGCATTTTTTCCGGCGAGATGTAATTGGTTTCCCCCGCATAAAACTTTACCGCCTTCTTCCTGTGCCAGCTTTATATATGATAGAACTTTTTCCATGTGTGGTTTGCTTACTATAGCACCCATCCTGTTTTCATCATTCAAAGGGTCGCCAACCTTTAATGTTGCAACTCGCTTGATAAATGCTTCCCTAAATTGATTATATATAGGCCGTTCAATAAAAATTCGTGAACCGCATAAGCAAATTTCACCCTGGTTGCTGAATGCTGCGTTGACGGATGTTTTTACGGCATCGTCAAAATTGCAATCTGCGAAAATGATGTTCGGGTTTTTTCCACCCAACTCCAGTGATAATTTCTTGAACATTGGTGCAGCTGTGCGTGCAATCCATTCACCTGTCTTCGTTCCTCCGGTAAAACTGATAGCAGGAATTTGTTTGTGTTGTACAATGGCGCCTCCAACCTTTGGGCCCAATCCATGTACTATATTTAAAACACCGGCTGGCAAGCCTGCTTCAATGCAAATTTTACTCAACAGAAAAGCAGTCATTGGAGTAATCTCACTTGGTTTTGCAATCACACAATTTCCTGATGCCAAGGCAGGTGCAATTTTCCAGGTAAATAAATATAATGGAAGGTTCCAGGGTGAAATACAACCTGCAATACCAATAGGGTGACGCAAGGTGTAATTGATGGCGACATTTTCTGTGGCATGTGCTTCCGTACTTAAATGAATAGCGCCGGTTGCATAAAAGTGAAAATTAGCTGCTGCACGTGGAATGTCCATCGTTTTTGCCAGCCACAATGGTTTGCCCTGATCAATGCTTTCTGCTAAAGCAAGCTCATCATTATTCTTATTAATTAATGCTGCTATTTTTAAAAGAATGTCCGATCGCTGAGATACAGGCATGTTACTCCAAATAGGAAACGCTGCTGCGGCCGCTGCAACTGCCTGCTCTACATCTTGTTCATCACTATCGGCAATCAGCGAATAAACTTCTCCTGTTGCAGGGTTAATATTATCTATATATGATTTATTGACCGGCTCAACTAATTGGCCATTGATGTAATTGAGTATTTTAATCATGACTTATCTAATCAAAAAGTATAAATTATATATATAATGTAATTTCACTAATTCAAGAGGTGGAACATTATTATAAACATCCGGTCCGTCCCCCGTCAACAGGTAAGTTAATCCCGGTGATATAGGAGGCAGCAGGTGATGCAAGAAATGCAATAGCATTCGCAACCTCTTCAGGTTCTGCAAAACGGCCGGCCGGAATTTCTGCTACCATTTCATGTATTACCTCATCAGTTGCAATCGCAGTTGTTTTTGATTTATTTTCAATGATGCCCTGCAGGCGCTGGGTGTTGGTTGCTCCGGGAAGGACATTATTAACTGTAATTTGATGAATTGCAAGTTCAGTAGCAAGTGTCTTAGACCAATTAGCCACTGCAGCGCGAATGGTATTGGAAACGCCCAATCCTTTTAAAGGAATTTTTACAGACGTAGAAATTACATTGATGATTCTCCCGTATTTCGAGGCCTTCATTCCTTCCACCACTGCCTGCATTAAAACATGATTGCAAAGCAAATGGTTGTTAAATGCCTGAAGGAATTCCCCTTCCTGGGCCTTTTCTACCTTACCAGCTGGCGGCCCGCCTGTATTGTTGATCAGGATTTGCACTGGACCGGTTTTAGCTAGGTACAAAGTTACTTTTGATTTCAACCGGACAGCATCATTAAAATCAACAGCTATATAATCATGCCTTTGATGTGGCCCACTGTCTAATGCGCGAAGTGTTTCTTTGAGTTTGTCCTCATTCCTTGCGACAAGTGTAATGGAGGCTCCCATTTTTGATAGCTCAATTGCAGCTGCTTTACCGATACCTTGCGTACTGCCGCAAACCAATGCTCTTTTTCCTGATAGTGATAAATCCATTCCTCAGTTATTTAATTTCCTGCAAAGAAAACCAACTCCGGGCATACTGCTCTATAAATTTTGAAATACAATGATCATGCTTACCTTTGGTTGATTAATAATAACAGACCCATGTCAAAGCTAACAGAACAATTGGTGCAGGATGCTGGCTTATCCAGTGACCAGGCAACTAAAGCAGTAGAAGTCATTACTTCTTATTTAAAATCCAAATTTCCCAAGGCCTTGCATGATGAAGTTGATACGGTGATGAAGGATGGTAATTTTGGGGATGCCTTTAAAAGTAATCTGAAGGATCTTGGCGGAAAGGCTGAAGATACTGCCAAAGAAGTGGCTCATAAAGCAGATGAAGTGCTTTCTGAATTTGGCGATAAATTGCGTGATATATTTAAACAAAAAAAATAGTATTTACTTAATAAATAAGCAGTAAAAAAAATGATAAGAAGACCCTTCAGTTTTAAAAAGTGGATTGATGAAAACCGTCACCTCCTCAAACCACCCGTTGGTAATCAACAAGTATATAAAGACAACGATGATTTTATTGTAATGGTTGTTGGCGGACCAAACTCAAGGAAGGATTATCATTATAATGAAGGCGAGGAATTTTATTTTCAATTGGAAGGCGACATTACTTTAAAAATTATTGAAGACGGCAAACCTGTTACCATTCCTATTAATGAAGGAGAGATTTTTTTGTTGCCGCCACGTACACCTCATTCACCTCAACGCCCTGCTAATACTGTTGGATTGGTAATGGAAGTATACCGTGAAAAAACAGAGATGGATGCCTGTATGTGGTTTTGTGAAAATTGCGGCAATAAACTTTATGAAGAGACTTTTGAATTAACAGATATTGTAAACCAGCTTCCTGCAGTAATGAACAGTTTTTACTCTTCAACACAGAAATGTACTTGTAAGAAGTGTGGAACGGTGATGCTGGCGCCTCCTCCGGCTGTTGGGTAATCTTTATATATATTCTTTTCGTCCGCGTTTGATTTCACTTCAGTATCCTCAAAACTTGTCCTTGTTTGTAACTAGGATGTAATCCACAAGAGCGTTTGCAACGCGAAATTTTTACAATCTTCAGTGTTCCCGAAAAAGGGAGAAACTTAATGTCTCTTCAGTGTCTCCTGTAAGGGACACTGAAGCAGCTAAGCATGATCCAAAACTCGTTCTTCTTTGTAACGAGGTTGTAATCCACGAGAACGTTTGCAATGTGAAATTTTTACAATCTTCAGTGTCCCCGAAATAGGGAGACACTGAAGAGGGAGAAAATCTTTATATATATTCTTAAGAAGGATAATGTGTTTCAGTGCAAATGCGCTTATGTAGTTCATCCGCTTTACAAACGCGGACAAGTTGTGCAATTTTTTTAATGCAACGCATCCTTTTTAAAATGCGACCTGATCCATTTTGGTAAAATGATGGCCCCGATAAACAGATAAGGATAATAACTCATCAGCCTCCATAAAAGACCTAAAGAGGGAGCCAGACCTTGAGGTATATATTCGCCAAGAAAATCCTTGAATATATATTCAGCAACACCGCTTCCACCCGGCGTTGGGCTTACCAAGATTAAAATACCCATGATAACCTGCTTACCATATATAGCCCAATCATGCAATTGCTTGTCGCCATGAAATGCATGAATTAAAAAGTTAACAATTGAATATCGTGCAGTCCATGATGCGAAAGTGGCGATTAATGAGAGCGACCAGTATTTCAGGTTTTTACCTTTTAATCCTTTCGAAGCAATGATTAGCTGATCGCCGGTCTCCGCTGCACCTCTTCTCCAATGTTTCAACATGGGAATAGAAAACATGCCAATTAGCAGACGCCGTACAAAATATGGATTCACAAACAATGCATAAGCAACGAGAAGTTTGTAGGCAATGATTATATAATAGATGAGCCAGAAAGAATAGAATATCCCACTACCAAAAACACTGTTCATGTTAAATCCTGAAAATAAAACTTCTTTCCCTACCGTGAAATAAACAAGCGGCGCCATCAGTGCTAAAAATATTCCATCGAGGAAAGATGAATATAAGATGGCAGTTATGCTGCGCCCCATATTAATTCCTTCACGGTTTAATATTAATATAGCGAAGAAGAAACCACCGCCCACTAAACCGGGAGCCAATGCCGATGCAAATTCCCAGAGCATTATGACAATGAATGCACGGTACCAGTTAAGTTCACCATCAGTTAATATTCTAATACGAATGATGTAAGCGAAGTCGCGGACAAATAACATCAACCCGGCCATGCAAAGCCACAAGGTGGAAGTGGTTGTCCACTCAATACGTGCATAAGCATTTGGGTCAAACTCACGCAGCAGCAACCATGTTGCAACGCTCAATCCTATTAAAACAGGCCAAATAATTTTTCCCGTTGAAAAACTTTTTAAGACATCCCGTGTCTTATTCTGCATCGGCAGGATTTTGCTGTTGAGGTGCTGCTTCCGTGGTGCTTACTACAAAACTGTTAAATCCTTCACCTAAAAAAATCACGATGTTTCGTGTCTGTAATAATTCAAGCAATGCAAGAAAAGTAAATACAGCATGTATCCTGCTTGTGCAATCTTCAAAAAGCTCGGTAAAATTCATCTGCGGCTTTCTTACTAATCTTTCTTTTATATAATCTTTCTGGCTGTCTAAGGTATAAGGATACTGCACTACCGTATGTATCACACGGTTTTGAATATCATCAAAACGGACCATTACCTTTTCAAAGGTAGCAATCAGTTTATATAAAGTAAGATGATTGAGTTCACCGGCATATCCGGTTTCCATATCACCGGCCATCTTCAATAATTCCTGTTGCAGGTTGCCACGTGTAAAGCGCATCATGCGTTCATCTTCCATATTACGTAAATCTTCCGCGGCAGCTTTAAACTGTTTATAATCCAACAGCTGGCGAACTAAATCCTGACGAGGATCAATAACATTGCCCTGTTCATCCTTTTCATACCTTGGCAATAACATTTTCGCTTTGATGCGCATCAATGTCGCTGCAACTAAAATCCATTCACTGGCTAATTCAATATTCATGGTTTTCATGCTATGCATGTATTCCATAAAATCATTGACAATTCCTGCAATTGGAATATCGTGAATATCCAGTTCGTCGCGTTCAATAAAAAAAAGCAACAGGTCAAACGGACCTTCAAATTGCGGTAGCCTTATCTCAAAATTATCAGACAATGTATTGATGTATATATAAGATCAAAGAAAGTAATAAGCAACTAATTAAGAAAGGGCAAAGTCGAGCCCATTATAAATATATAGGATGGCTAGTTAATCACATGCTTCCACACATCATTGCCAATGGCAAAGGCCATTAAAGCAAGCAGAATAACCATTCCAACAATTTGGGCACGCTCCATGAATTTATCACTGAGCTTTTTACGGGTAATACTTTCAATTCCCAGGAATATTACATGTCCGCCATCAAGTGCCGGAATAGGTAGAATATTCATCAGGGCAAGTACCATAGAAAGCAAGCCGGTAATCGTCCAAAAACGTGGCCAGTTCCATTTGCCGCCATAAATTTGTGCAATACCAATGGGACCCTGTACAGAGTCCGTTGCTTTTTCTTCACCGGTAAAAATCTTACGAAGCCCTTTTGCATTCGAAACCAGTGCTTCGAGGGCATCACTGGAGCCAAATTTCAAAGCAGTTGATATTGTATAAGGGTGCATTTGATAATTCTTATTCATCGGAGCGCTGGCATTATAACCAATACCAATAGTGCCTTTCTGTGAAATAGCAGTAGTAAGGTCTTTCATTTGATGATCTCTTTCTACTGTCACAATAATATTTCCACCTTTCAGCACGGAGATCTGATTCTTTAAATCGTCGGCATCCAGGATTGGTTTTCCTGCAATAGCAATGATTTTGTCACCTTCTTTAAAACCAGCTTTTTCGGCCGGTTCACCCGGTGAAACCTGCGTGATATCATAATTAATACTTCCGGTTCCAATAAAATTCATTGGGCCGGCAGCATTAATAGTTCGGTAAAAATTATCGGGAATAGTTATTTCCAATTGTTGTCCGTTACGTTCCACGGTTAACAAAGCACCAAAAATAACACGTGTTGAAAGCAGGTCGTCAAATCGCTCAAATGGTTTTCCATTGATGGCAACAATCTTGTCTCCGTTTTGTAAACCAAGTTCCTTTCCTAATTTATAAGCATAAATACCTTCCCCCTTATTGACTTCAGATGTCGGAAGATATTCTGTTTTATAGCCGATTAAGATGGAGGAAAATATTGCAACGCCTAATATCACATTCATTGTAACACCTGCAAGCATTACAATCAAACGCTGCCAGGCCGGCTTCGACCGAAATTCCCATGGCTCAGGCTCAGCAGCAAGCTGAGAAGAGTCAAGACTTTCATCGATCATTCCGGCTATCTTTACGTAACCTCCCAATGGAAGCCAGCCCATACCGTACTCCGTATCCCCCTTTTTAAAGCTGAAGAACTTAAATCCCCATGCGTCGAAGAACAAATAAAACTTTTCTACTTTGATGCCAAAGGCACGTGCTGCCAAAAAATGCCCTAACTCATGCAAGGTAACCAAGATTGATAATCCCAGTATGAGTTGAGCAGCCATTATTAAACCCGTCATTAATTATTTTTTTGTTAGAATTAGTGAGTGTGAGAATGCCGGTAAAAGTTATTTAGTTGTACCGGGCTGTTTTTTTTCAAGTCGACGAAATTACACTTTTTTTACTCCCTATCATTTCTTTCGCTTTCGCTCTTGCCAACCGATCGGTTTCCTGATAGTCACTATAAGATGGAATACTGATAAAATTAACGACACGCATACAAGATTCAATGAGTTGTGGGATTTCAATAAATCCAATCTGATCGTGCAGAAATGCCTCAACAGCCACTTCATTGGCGGCATTCATAATACATGACATATTTCCGCCCTTTCCCATCGCCTCCTCTGCTAAAGAGAGACAACGAAAAGTCGTTCTATCCGGTTGTTCAAAGGTGAGGGATGGGTAGTTGATGAAATTAAAACGTTTGAAGTCGGATTTTAGTCTTTTAGGATATCCCAAAGCATATTGAATTGGCAGCTTCATATCAGGTAACCCCATCTGTGCCTTCATAGAGCCATCTTCGAATTGTACGATACTGTGTACGATTGATTGAGGATGTACAATTACATCGATCTGTTCCGGTTTCAGCCCAAAAAGCCATTTAGCCTCAATCATCTCCAGCCCTTTATTCATCAGTGTGGCAGAATCAATGGTGATTTTAGCACCCATGTCCCAGTTAGGATGTTTCAAGGCATTTTCCTTTTTCACACCCGACAAAAAGGCCTGGTCTTTACCTCTGAAAGGGCCTCCGGAGGCTGTTAAATATATTTTTTCAATGGGATTGTGAAACTCCCCTACAAGGCATTGAAAAATGGCGGAATGCTCAGAGTCAACAGGATAAATATTAACACCTTCCTGCATTGCCATTGCCGTAATCAGCTCTCCTGCTACCACCAGCGTTTCTTTGTTTGCAAGGGCAATCGTTCTTTTGTTTTTTATTGCCGCCATCGTTGGTTCCAGGCCCGCAAAACCCACCATAGCAGTAAGCACCACATCAATTGAATCCATTTCCAAAGCCTGGATGATGGATTTATTTCCACTAAAGATTTTTACCGGCTCATCACGTAAAGCATTTTTTACATAATCGTATTTTGTTTCATCGCAAATGACTACCGTGTTAGGCTTGAATTGTCTGGCCTGGTCAATTAATAAATCAGCATTTTTATTGGAGGTTAAAAGTTCAACCTGGAAAAAATCAGGGTAGGCGGCAATCACTTCAAGTGCCTGTTTGCCAATCGATCCTGTTGATCCAAGAATGGCGATATTTCGTTTTGGTGGTTGATCAGGCTTCATAAAGGCTTCGAATGTATGGTGTTATAATGGTAAGCACATTGTTTACTATTAGAAAGCAATATAATCCATTGGATTTACCGGACTGCCATTATACCACAACTCAAAATGTAGATGGGGCCCGGTGGTGAATTCACCGGTATTTCCGATGATGGCAATAACCTCACCTGCTTTGACGTAATCGCCAACTTTTTTAAGCAATGCTGAATTGTGTTTATAGATGGTAAATAAATTATTGCTATGCTGAACTCCAATTACATATCCTGTTTCTGATGTCCAGTTGGAAAATAAAACAGTGCCGTCGAGTGCTGATTTGATCACTTCATCAGGCGCTGCTACAATATCCACCCCATAATGTTTTTTAAGAGCATTGAAAGGGGTGGTAATCGTTCCTTTTACAGGAGTAAAGAAAACATAACTCCCTATACCAATTGCAAAAGGTTTCTCAGTTGTTGATAATAACTCATACTGGTCCTGCGACTCCACCAACCTACGTAATAGTGAGTCATCTTCAGAGCGCTGAAGAGTCCTTACCGAATCATACAAAGTAGTAACTGAAGTATCAGCCACCGGTCTTGCACTAGTTGGCTGATCTTCAAGAATATTTCTGAAATTATCAAGATATAGGTCGTTAGCGTGCATTTCCGTTGATAAAGAATCGGCATTGAGCGCCAGTTTCACCAATGACCTTCTCATGTTGACATCTGCATAACCGGGTATGTACTCCCTGAGAGGGGTAAAGGCAATTACATAAAGCGTAATTGTAATCAGACTGATCATAATGGTGCCGAAAAAAACAATAACATTCATTGGAGACAGCTTTAAAGCGGCCTTTTCTTCAAATGTTTCGGCATTCAAAATAACGAGCCTGAACTTGTTACGAAGCTTGCGTGCAATGCGTTGACGTTTTTTACGTTCAGGAATCATCACTACAAATATCGGTAAATTGCTTATAATGCTTCATTACTATGGATTTACGATATTTGGCCAATAGAATTTAATGCACGTGCCAAGCAACAATAAGTTTAAAAAAATCGGGTTCGGAACACTTGTTCCCCTTTACTTTCTTTTTATCCTCTTTTTTTCTTCCTGCGGCGCACGTAAAAACAATTATGTGAGTTGCGCTTATCACGGAACTACCACCCATTACAATTACTTTTTCAATGCACGTGAAAGAGTTCGACAGGGAGCTGTAACGCTTGCCGCTGCACAACAGGATAAATACGACAGGGTACTTTCTGTTTTCCAATATGGAGATGATGGCGCAGCAAAAGGTATTTTTCCTGATATGGATGAAGCCATAAAAAAAGCATCTATTGCTATTCAACGTCATTCTATTGTTGCTAAGAGCAAGCATAATGAGAAATTAGCGGAAAGAAATATTTGGATTGAAGACTGTTATTTCATCATTGGGCAGGCGCAGTTTTATAAACACGATTTCTGGACAGCCATTGAAACCTTTCAATATACCTCATCGGAGTATAAAGATGGTGGCGTACGTTATGATGCATTAGTATGGCTTGCACGATCCTATTTAGAACTTGGTAAAACAACTGATGCAGAGTATCTCCTTGACTTTTTAAAGAACGACAAAAATTTTCCTGTTCGTCTGAAAGGAGACTATGCCGCTACAGCAGCTAGTTTTTATTTGATGCAAAAAAACATACCCAAAGCAATTGAAGAAATTGAGCATGCAGCAATTTACACAAAGAAAAAAGATTCACGCGCCCGTTATTATTTCATTCTCGCTCAGTTATTGCAAAAACAAGACAGCACAAAGCTTGCATTTGCCGCTTATTCAAAAGTCATCAGGTTAAATCCTCCTTATGAACTGGCATTTAATGCACGTATCAACCGTGCACGTTGTTTTGATGTGAATAGTGAAAATGGTGAGTCCGTAAAGCGGGAGTTGATGAAGATGCTAAAGGATGATAAGAATGCAGAATACATGGATCAAATATATTATGCATTGGCCGGGATTGCCCAACAGGAGAAAAAGGAAGAGGAGGCTATTGACTACTTGAATTTGTCATTGTCGGCAGGCACCAACAATACCAATCAGAAAGCCATGAGTTATAAAACGCTTGGCGATATATATTATGCACGCCCTGAATATGTTCCTGCCTCTGATTATTACGATAGCTGTATTGTGGTTTTAAGTAATGAACATCCGGATTATTATGAAATTTTGCAACGTCGAAATAGTTTAGAAAGGCTGGTAAAGAATTTACGAATTATCATGATGGAAGATAGTCTTCAGGGATTATCGCGACTCTCCTTTGCTGAACAAGAGGCAAGGATAGATGCAGTGATTCAGCGCGAAACGGAGGAAAAGGACAGGCAAAGAATGATTAAGGAGGAAGCGCAGCGAATGGAAGAGCAACAGGGATTGGAAGAAAAGCAATTGAAAAGTCAGCCGCGCAACTATAGGCAACCCTCCGCTACACAACAAGGGGCTTGGTATTTTTATAATGCAGCCTCCATGAGTGCAGGGATAAAAGAGTTCATGAAAAAATGGGGGTTCCGAAAGCTGGAGGATAACTGGCGAAGGGTTGATAAAGAGGCAGAGTCAACAGTTCAAGAGGAGGATGGCTCATCGGTCGGTTCAATAGACAGCCTTGCCGATTCGCAAATTGCAATGGCAGACTCACTGGCCAGCCTTGATGCTGATAAAAGAAAAGTAGCCTATTTAAAATCCGTTCCAACAAGCGATGCACAACGAAAGGAGTCAAACGCAAAAGTTATAGAAGCGTACTATAATGTTGGCATTATATATAAAGAACAATTAGGGAATTTCCCGGAATCAGTTAAAAGTTTTGAAACACTTGATTCGCGCTTCCCCGATAATAAATATAAACTTCCTTCCTATTATAATCTCTACCGATTATATGCAGCATTGAATGATTCCGTGAATGCTGCAAGGTACAAGGATTTCTTGGTGAAGAATTATCCTGAGTCGGAATACAGCAAGTTAATCCTTAACCCGAATTATTTTGCAGAAGCAAAAAAGAAAACAGCTGTATTACAAGTGTATTACGAAAACACTTACCGTGCTTACCTCAATGGCCAGTATGGTGATGTGATAGATAGAAAAACACTGGCAGACACCTTGTTTCCCAAAAACAACCCGTTGGCAGGAAAGTTTGCTTTGCTCAAAGCACTGGCAATTGGGAAAACGCAATCAATAAATAATTTTGAAATTGCTTTGGAAGAAGTGGTTCGTTCATATCCAAAAGACACCGTAAGCTTTCGTGCAAAAGATATATTAGCGTTTATTAAGGCCAGGCAAGCCACTGCAACAGCAAATGACTCATTGCAGTCAAATAGCAGTCTTAATGCAGTTATTGACAGTACTGCTTTTTCATACGCACCGGAAAGTCCGCATATGTTTTTAATATTGGCCAGAAGGGATGCGGGTATTAATGTGAATGACAATAAAAACAAAATCATTTCATTTAATAACAACAACTTCAAAGCAGCTAACTTACAGATTCAAACCGGGAACATTGATCTTTCATGGTTATACATTGCTGTGTCAGGGTTTACCAATAAAGAGTCAGCAATGAGTTATTATACCAGCATCACTCAGGATCCCAACGTACTAATTTTATTAGCCGGCGGAAGCACACAGTTTTTTGTAATATCACCAACAAACCTCACGCAGCTTGCACAAACAAAGGATATTCAGAAATATGCCATGTTTTTTCAGGATAAATATCTGCAGTAAAACCAGGCGGGTTCAACTTTATTTTAATACTATTTTTTTATTACAATGATCACTTTTTTACAACAGCCTTTTCCTTATTCAGAGAACTTCAGCAAAAGATTTTTAACAGTTACTGGTATTTCCCTATTTGTGTTTTTTTTCCTGGCATTTTTCAAGCCATTTGGTATGAGCAACATCGGTGACCAACAAATATTTGTTGCTGCCGGCTATGGTGGAGTAACATTTATTATAGCTTCCATCACCAATATTGTCATACCAAAATTATTTCCGCGCATATTCAATGAAGCGAAGTGGACATTGCTCCATGAGATTATATATATTCAGTTTATGATTTTTCTGGTCGCAACAGGTAACCTGCTATTAACAGTGTGGCTGGGTTATGAAAGGATGAGCTGGAAAGGATTATTGAATTTCGAGCTTATTACATTGGCCGTTGCATCCTTTCCTGTTTGTGTGTTGATTATTACCAAGCAAAATATTTTATTGCGGAGGAACCTTTCAGCTGCTAAAAACATGACTGAGAATTTGTATCATAAAGAGCGGCTACAGTCAAAAGAAGGGGAACTGGTTACCATTTTTGCCGAAAATGAAAAAGACAATTTAACTGTGGAGGCCAGGAGTATTTGTTATGTTACCGCAGCTGATAATTATGTGGAGGTGTTTTATAGTAATGGCGAAGGAATAGAAAAGAAAATTATCCGTACCACTTTACGCAATGTACAGGGAAACCTGAAGTTATTTAGTCAGTTTTACAGATGTCACCGTACCTATATTGTGAATCTTGAGAAGGTCGTTAAAGTTGCCGGAAATGCACAGGGCTATCGTTTAATACTGGAAAATATAGCAGAACAAGTTCCGGTTGCTCGCTCAATGAACCAGGAAATCAATTTGCGACTGGTCCGTTAATCCCAAGTCCTTTGCCTTTCATCCCAATTTGTTTCCATTCATCCCTTTTTCTTGTCATTCGTCCCGATGCACTTGTAAATACATGGGATGCATTGTTGTTTTGCGGGAAATAAACGGACTTGACATGGAGCAAATTAAACAGTATTTATTGCTAATGCACATCATTAACGGCGGGCTGGCTCTTTTAACAGGACCCATCGCCATGTTTAATCAGAACGGAAATAGGCTGCATCGCTTAGCCGGCAAAATATTTTTTATTTCAATGACTGTGGTGTTTGTATCCTCAGTTTATCTTTCCATTTATGAAAACATCCCTTTCCTGCTGATGATTGGAGTTTTTAGTTACCATAGCATTGCCATAGGTTATCGTGCGTTATATCTCAAAAAATTAGGCAATGGACAAAAAGCAGTGACGTTGGATTGGTTTATTTCCATCACAACAACCATCTTCAATATTTGTATGCTGATTTGGGGCATCAATTATTATTTCTTGCAACAGGAATCCTTCGGAATCGTTGCCATGGCATTTGGCAGTATCGGGTTGTGGGGCAATTACCAGGTAATAAAAAAATATATATCAGGCTATCAAGGAAAAAACGGATGGCTATACATTCACATATCAGGCATGATTGGCGGATATATAGCAGCAACAACAGCCTTTCTTGTTAATGTTGTAACCTTTCAGCCTTCCTTTGTTTTATGGTTGGCTCCAACAATTGTTTTTACTCCGGTAATCATATATACAACAAGTAAATTCAGAAAAAAACTCAAGAAGGGAAAGCGATTGGAAGAATTTGCAATTATTAAAATAAATGTTTGAGTTTTGATGTTTGAATTTTTATTTTTTTCACTACTCACTACTCACTACTCACTACTCACTACTCACTACTCACTACTCACTACTCACTACTCACTACTCACTACTCACTACTCACTACTCACTACTCACTACTCACTACTCACTA
>JANOXC010000153.1:0-50016 GCA_031418215.1 Bacteroidota bacterium | reverse complement strand
TCTGTTAAAAAACATATTAAGGAATTAGGCGCCAAAAACTATCAACTGCTATACCATCTCAATACACTTGATTTTGTCCTAATGTTTATCCCCAGCGAACCTGCCTTTGCATTGGCCATTGAAAATGATCCTGAGCTGTTCAATGAAGCTTTTGACAAGAACATTGTGATTGTAACTACTTCTACCCTCCTTGCCACACTCCGCACCATTGCGAGCATTTGGAAAATTGAGAAGCAAAATATCAATGCCATGGAGATTGCCCGACAAAGTGGAGAAATGTACGATAAATTTGTGGGACTTGTTGAAGATCTCGTGTCGTTGGGCAAACGACTCGATTTAACCAAAGATGCTTATGCTGAAACAATGAAAAAGTTACATTCAGGCAAAGGGAACCTTGTTTCAAAAGCAGAAAAAGTCAAGCAGCTGGGATCTAAAACAAGTAAATCAATGCCACAGAATCTAATCGAAAGAACGGAAGATATTGGTGAGTTGTTTGATTCTAAACATGAGTCGTAATGTTTTCCTTTTTACAATTGTGCTGTTTTTTTGCGCATGCAATGGGCAAAAACAGTTAAGTAAAATTGATTATGCTTTACTGTACCATGAACATACTTGTAATCCTCAATTTAAAATTTATCATTTGAATAAAGATAGCAGCCTTTTTTATTTCAATTTCAAAAACAGTGATTTGCTTTTTAAGAAAAGTGATTCCGGTGCTTTTGAAGCCAGCATCTCTATCAGTTATAATTTATTTACCTCCTATCATCAGCCGGAAATCATTGACAGCTCCACCATGGTCTATCATATTATCTATGATAGTTTGGGAACTGGTTATACGGGGTCTACTAACTTCAAAGCTTTGGCAGGTAATGACTATATATTAAAAATTAATTTTACAGATATGAGCAGGAACCAGAGTTATATATATTCTATCCCTGTAAAAAAATCAGGGTGGCAGTCAGCTCAGTTCTTTAATATGATTGATCTCAATGAACAGCCAATTATCCAAACTTATATTCCCAAGAATACAACAGTTAAAATATTACCCCCACCTTCAAACACAGATAGTATCGCAGTTCGATGTTACTTTCGTAATTTTCCCCTGGCACCCCCTCCATTTAGTGATATTCCTCTTTCTTCTTTCAAATATACGGCTGACTATATTTATTATCTGAAAATATCGGAACTTAATAAAATATCTTTCCCTAAAGAAGGATTTTATCATTTTCAATTTGATACAGTTACCAAACAAGGATTCACCGTGTTTTGTTTTGATGACGATTTCCCTGTATTTACGAAGTCAGAACAGTTACTGGAATCTTTGCGCTATCTATGTACACGTGAGGAATATAACAGCCTACTACAAAAAGCTGATAAGAAAAAAGCCATTGATGATTTCTGGCTGGCAAAAGCAGGCAATAATGAAAGAGGTCGTAAATTAATTCGCATATATTACAATCGCTCAATTGAAGCCAACAAATTATTCACGTCCTACCTGGAGGGTTGGAAAACCGATAGAGGAATGTTGTATATAATATTTGGTCCTCCCAAATCAGTATTCCGTGATATGAAATATGAAACCTGGAGGTATTCTGTTTCAGAAGGAATACCTGATGTGCAGTTTGTTTTTTCAAAAGTTAACAATCCATTTTCTGAAAACGACTATGAATTAGAACGAAGCATAAACTATCAAAGCGTATGGTACATGGCCGTGGATTCCTGGCGCTCAGGAAGAATTGTTGGTGAACATTAATTTAATATAGAATAAAAAATCGTTAATGGAAGACAATATTATATATGGTACAAGGGCTGTTATTGAGGCAGTAAATGAAGACCGTGAATTGGAACGCTTGTTTATACAAAGGGGAATCAACAATCCATTGATGAATGAATTACGTGCCTTATTGAAGAAAAAGGAAATTGTATATCAGCTCGTCCCGGTTGAAAAACTTGATCGCATCGCTTCACGCAATCACCAGGGTGTAGTGGCTTTTCTTTCATCCATTACATATTGTCAGACGGAGGATATCTTACCTGATCTTTTTGCATCCGGAAAAGCCCCGCTGTTGTTAATGCTAGATCGAATAACTGATGTAAGAAACTTTGGCGCCATTGCGCGCACCTGTGAGTGTTTTGGAGTGGATGCTGTAATTATTCCATCACGAGGTGGAGCACAAATCAACAGCGATGCTATTAAGACATCGGCAGGAGCCTTGCACAAAATCACCGTTTGCCGTGAAAACAACTTGAAAACAACTTTAGATTATCTTATTAATAGTGGCTTACAGGTTGTCGCATGTACTGAAAAAGCTGAT
The DNA here is from genome assembly GCA_031418215.1 of Bacteroidota bacterium. GTDB lineage: Bacteria > Bacteroidota > Bacteroidia > AKYH767-A > OLB10 > JANOXC01. The sequence goes on along the minus strand of JANOXC010000153.1, from coordinate 47,701 downwards.
AAATATGTACACCAAATAGATTTAAAAATTCCCACTGTAATTATCATGGGATCTGAAGAAAACGGAATTTCAGGAGAATATTTACGGAAAGCAGATGTGAAAGTAAAAATTCCAATGGTTGGCGATATTGGTTCGTTAAATGTTTCTGTGGCTGCTGCAGTTATTTTGTATGAAGCTATTCGACAGAGCACAATAAAAGAATAATACATTCATATGAAAGAACTTTCATTGGCTCAGCGATTTACATTCTTTGCGATAATGATTACAGGCGCCTTGCTGCGTTTTTATCATTATGGTGAATGGTCGTTGTCGAATGATGAGCTAAGTGCTTTAAATCGCCTCCATTACAATAGCTTCTCTGAAATCATGGAACAGGGCGTTAAGCTAAATGACATGCATCCTCCAGGTGTTCAAGCTTTTTTATATTTATGGACAAATTTATTTGGTGTAAGTGAAAACGCGCTTCGCTTTCCATTTGTATTGCTTGGCATTGGATCAATTTTCATGTTGTTCCTAATTTCAAGAATGTGGTTTAACACCAATATTGCATTACTTACATCAGCAGCTTTTGCCACATTGATTTTTCCAGTTTTATATAGTCAATTGGCACGCCCATACAGTCCCGGATTATTTTTTTCATTAATCGCTGTTTATTTTTGGACTAAACTAATTCTTTCCGAAAAGAATTCTATTGACTGGGTTTATAATATTGGTTTTATGATTGCAGGTGCTGCTTGCATGTACATTCATTATTTCTCCTTTCTATTTATTGGTATCATTGGAATTACCGGACTTTTTCTAATCCCAGCAAAAAAACGCTTAATATATACCGGTACAGGTGTAGTTATGTTGGCAATGATGATTCCCTCCTTTTCCATTTTTAAGTATCAGCTGAGCATTGGCGGCCTGGGGGGTTCAGGAGGATGGTTAGGACCTCCTAAATCAAATGCTATTCTTTTATTAATTCAGTATATTTTTAACGACAGCAATTGGCTTTTATCATTTTATCTCCTGCTCTTCATTACTTTCCTGATATATTATTTTGCTTTCAATCAGCAATCAAAATACAAGCTGCGATTCACTGCTGTTCTCTTTTTTATTATCCCATTCCTGATCGCCTTTTTTTACTCAATATTTAAAAACCCGGTCTATCAGCATTCAATAATGCTCTTCAGTTTCCCATACTTTCTCCTGTTTATGTTCAGTTTTTTACCTCAAAGTTTTTCTGAAAAAAAATCAATTTCGGTTGCCCTTCTTATATTAGTCTTAACTGGTCTAAGTACTATTGCAGAAAAAAGATTTTATTCCACACAATATTTTGCTGTATTCAAGGAGCCCGTAGCAAAAACAATTGAATACAATCACAAGTATGGCGAAAAAAATCTAACTAGTGTAGCCAATGTTTTTTTTTCATATTATATCGATTATTATCATGAAAAGTTCAAAATTAAAATACCATATAAATTATATAATTGCAGCAGCCCGGCACAGCTTGCAAAGCTCAATGTAATTGCAAGCAACAGTAATACTTCCTATTTCAGCTACATATGGTCAAATACTGCAAACCCGGAAGAAGTTGAACAAATTGTTTCACAATATTACCCACACCTCGTTGAAAAAATTAATTATTTTAACTCAGGTGTGCGCTTATTCTCTTCTGCAAATACAAAAGCGCAAAATGATATTTTCCATCCTGTCTTTAGCACTGTTTGGGACTTCGAAAAGGCTCAACCCGGGGATGATACTTCAATGATTACAGCAGCCCATTTTTATTCAGGATTGCATGCTGTTGGGTATACTTCAGAAAAAGAATTCGGTCCTACTTTCAAGAAAAAGTTAAGTGATATGACATATTCCGACGGCTGCGTAATCTGGTTAAAAGTTTGGATATATACCGATACGCTTCCTTTGAAAGCCTCATTGGTTTTGCAAGTTGACGAAGGAAACAAAACGGTACTTTGGCGAGGGGCAGATGCTAATGACTATGTATTAACACCAGGCAAATGGTATCCTGTTTTTCTTGCTTATCGTTTCTCAGACCCTTTACCAAAAGACAATATTCTATCTGTGTATGTTTGGAATTCCGGCAAAGCAAAATTTTATGCAGATGATCTCTCTATTCAGATTCTGAATTAACGTCCATTTGTTTTTACAAATTTTGATGATTGAACCATACCATTTATAAATTGAACCTGACACAAGTACATTCCGGCAGGTAATTCGGTCAAGTTAAATAATCGTTCATTGGTCTTGGATTCCAAAATATTTTGGCCGGCAAGTGTCAAAATAGAAACAGAATAAATATTTTTTCCATTCACAAACAACGTATTGGTAACCGGGTTAGGCGTCAAAGAAAAATGATTGTCAACATCCTGATTTTCATTGATTGCAGTAGCGTCTATCTTGCTAATTGCCAAATCATCAAAATAAAACCCATCATACTCCTGAAAACCGTCACTCAACAATCTAAACCGTAACAGAATACTTTGTCCTAAAAAATCATTAAGACTAGCCTCTTCTTTTACCCAACTCGTTTGGAATCCATCATAAACCGGATTATCAAAATCTTGGTTAATGGATCCAGGAACAGTGTATTTCCCACAGACAGGTATCCATGTTGCTCCATTGTCAGTGGAAGCCGATAATTGTGCAAAATCATAGTCAGCCTCGATCTCCCAACGTGCATAAAAACTGATGGAAGCCGAAACGGCTGTTGTAAGATTAATGCTATTATTGAGCAACAATTCACTATTTGCATTCGATTGATATAAGCCAAATGGTGAATCGGCAATAGATGTGGATGGAGAAACAAAATAGGTGTTGTCAGTGCCCCATATTGAACCGGTATTACTCCAATTGGAAAGCGTACTTCCATTTTCTGAAACAACAACAGTTGGTAATCCATAGATTCGGGTAATAGTGTCATTAATAGAAAACAGGCCGTTGCTCACTGATAATATATATTTAACTTCATCGCCAGGTGAAATCGCTGAAGATAGTTGAAGGCTGAGAGAATCGTTAATAATGGATAAAGTCGATATACCAGAATAAATATTTGGAGAACCTATTGAGACAATATTTGCTGATATTGCTGTTGCGGAAACAGTAAATGTTCCTGTAGTGTCTAATCCAATAGATCGTATGTTATAATATTCATTATCTGAAATAGAAGAAATATTTAGAGGACTCTGATCTTCAACATTGGCATATGCTCCTGCAAGATAAGCTAGTGTCATGTTGGAAAACATGGTGTTGTTGCATAATGGAATAATATCCGCTTGCACCGGCCAAAATCCCTGATTGCCATCCCCCACTTCCGGAGTCATAGCAAAAATTTTAGGCTTGCTTAGCTGATCCCCATACATCCAATCATCAGAACCTCCATTTACCAGATAGTGTACAGTTTGATTCGCTGTTCCTTCTAAAAAGTTGTTATACTTTGTGAGTAACGCACCATAAGTAGCATAACGGGCAGAATCAGGCGTATAATAGTTGGCGATATAACCCCATGGATAAATTAACAAGTTGCCATAAGAATGATAATTTAACGCCATCGCAAAATGAATTGAATCGGAAAAGCGCTTCATAGCTCTCGTTTCCGGCTCACTGAAAGGTGCAGTCCCACGGTAGGTCTCAGCAAATCCATCAGGTGATGATCCAATATCATCAGCTCCCCATTGATAGCCATAATTGCGATTAAGGTCAACACCAAAAGTTCCGTCTAAATTATCCCTCCTGTTCTTGCGCCAGAATCCGCCACCTTGTGGGTCAGTCGTTTCATTATATATATATCCGTCAGGGTTTACACAAGTTACAAAATAGAGTTCTGTATTGTTGACGATTGCCTGCACTGCTGAACTGTTGTTATAATTCTCCAGCAAATACCACATATAAAAAATCATTTGCGACATCCCAATGGGCTCACGGGCATGATGAATAGCTGAATATAAAACATGAGGTTCTGCCTCCTGTATATTAGGGTTATCAGAAATTTTTACATAATAAATTAGTCTGCCTTCAAAAGTATGAGTAGTATCAATTGGCTGTTTTAGTGAAATAAGATTGGGGTATTTTGCAACCATGCTATCCAATATTACCATCATTTCACTGTAGGTATAAAATCCTCCCATAGAACCATATGAAAAATTAGCAGGCGTTGCATAACTTGGTGTATTTGTGCCTAAACATCCATTCACCAATGTTTTTTCCTGACTTGCAGTTTGAGAATGATCAGTGTAATATTGTTTTAAATCTTCAATCAATACTTCAAGTCGAAACCCATTGGAACGGATTTTATCGAGCTCTCTATCATTTATCTCACCTGTAAAACTAACTCCCTGCCTGAATTCCCCCTCGGTAAGATCGATCCCAAGCTTTCCCAATTCAATTGGATTCCTTCCGTCAAAATAGATCTTAACCCTCTGGTATTTATCCGTAGCCAGCAACGATAAGTTGGAGATGACAAGTAATAAAACTATTAATAGCACTTTTTTCATAATTGTATTTTTATTTACACGAATATAATTAAGAAAACCCGGCTGATTACCGGGCTTTTGAAATACTTACTAAATTTTACGTGATTAATAGTTAAATCCAAACGTAAACATCAAACGATGATCGAAAGTAGTTTGATTAGCACCAGTTATGGCATTGTCAACAGAGTAAACACCGGAAAAGGCCCCTGATTTTGTATAACTGTAGCCAACATCAAAATAAATATTGTTGTGCCGGATGCCCATGCCACCATTAATACTTTTTCTCGACTGGTCAGTATCCTTATCAGTAAATCCACTTTTAAAGGGGGTGCCATAAATTGAAGTCCCCAACCTGAACCTCAGGTTATCATAACGTAATTCACCGCCAATGCGAAAGTTATGCGATGGCCCATATTTAGTGCCAATTGCATAATTAGCATCAATAAAATCACTTTGGAATGATTTGTCTCTAGGATTAATTTCAGCTAAAGAATAATTTACATATTCATAATCGGCACTAACAATTCCAAATTTTCCGATGATAAAACCAAGACTGCCAATAAATCGGAAAGGAGTATTAATATTATAATCAAATGGTATGAAATCAGGAGAAAATTGTGAAGGGTTTGAACCGCCATCATATAACGCTGTAAAACTTGATTGATAATCATCGGTTAACCGCAAAAATGTAGGCGTATGAATTGCTGCTCCAAACCGCACCCAATCACTGGGTTTATATATAATTCCGAACTTGAAGTTGAATCCGCTGCCATTTACTTGCAGGTTTTGTGTGTAATTATACGATCTGAAATTATGATTTGAATCTATGCTCGCAATAGTATTGTTAACGTCTGTCTCCTCCCAGCTCACATCTTCTTTATAATTTAATGAAACCAATCCCAGTGTAGTACCTAAATAAATTTTATCCTTGTAATTGGTGCCAAATGAAAAGTCCCACTCGCCCATTCCTCCACTGGTTTCAACTGTTCTCCTTTGACGTGCCCCACTTTCCGGTATGGCAGAATATATATATAAATTATTGGAAGTATCACTGACTGTATCCAGTAAAAATGTTTGCCATGCAAGATTAATATCAAAAGGATATTGATCTGGAAAACTTTCCGGAGAAGTTTGGTCATAGACAATTTGCTCAAGATAACTGTCAAGCAATGAATTGTTCTTATTAACGCCTTCAGCATAACTTCTGGACCCGAAATCATTCAATCTATTGTAGCCGATTCCAAAAGTCCATCCTTTCCAATCTTTATATTTATCATCTTTTGGAAAAGCCCAAACAAAACCCAGGTTGCCAAAATTAAATTTGAAATTATCATCTTTTATCCTATTGCCTAAAAATTCACTGGATGTTGCACGGATGTTAAAATTTGATGTCAAGGAGAATTCCGAATGCCTGTAAAATCCTAATCCGGCCGGATTGGTTGCCATCACGCTAGGATCTGCACCCAATGCCCCAAATGCATTTCCCATACCCAATGAGCGTGCTGTACTACCCCAGTTAATCATACTGTATCTTAAGGCATCAGCATCATTTTGTGCTTGGGAGAATTGAGTCATTACAAGGCATAAAATAGACACAAACATTCCTTTCCTATTCATAAATTTATATGTGATTAATACTAATAAATTATTTTATTGCATTTAACGGATCAACAATTCATAAAAAAGTCAATCCTCTAAAAAAATCGGTTCGGATTCAACTTTAGTTAATTACGTGACTTTACCGTATTATTGTTGCCTCGACTATTTGTATTGCGTTGCTCAGAATGGCTGGGTTGATTGTTTGATGGGGCAACCATTTGATGCGAAGGCCGATTCGAATTGCGTTCATTGAAATTAGAATTTTCACTGCTGTTTCTTGTCATTCTTTCTATCAATGATTTCATTTCAGATTTTCTCGGTTGCTGGCTTTGATCAACTTGCCGAGCTTGATTATTCCCAAAAACATTCTTCCCTTTATTAACTGAGTTGTTCTGATTTGAAGAATTAGTCTGAGGATTTTTCACCGGTTCTTGGTTATTTGCATTGCCAAATTGATAATCATTAACATCTCCTTGCGATTTTACAGTTGCGTTTTGATAATTAATATTATTTTGTTTGATTGGCTGTTCGCTCCTTGGCTTAGAGGTATTTCTATCAGGATTGCTCTTAGGGGTCCTAACCGGAGCAGCGTCATTGGGACTTGTATTAATTGGTGCATTATGGCTTGGTGTTCTGATATTACTATTTGAAGGACTTGGCTTCACATCACGAGTATCCTTTATATCACCATTCGGATTGGTTTTGATATTACGAGGATCTTTAACTGGAGCAGCATCATTATTTTGTCCTTTGGTGTCTGGAGGAAACTTAATTGGACTTGCGCTTTCATTCTCTTGATTTCCTTTGGTATTATGATTTACTTTAATCGTATTACTGCTGTTGTTTTTAACGTCAGAATTAACTTTAATAGGTGTAATACCGGAATTACCTTTAATAACTTTAGGATCTTTTACATCACCACCTTTTATATGCATGTTGTTATTCGCATTTTCTATGGACTGATCATGTTTGTTTCTAATAAATGGATCATTATTAAATGAAGCTTGTGAAATATTTGGCGTATTGGCAACATCAGCTGTCTCGCTTTTTGAATACAGTTGGCTGATGTTTCTTGGTCCACCAGTTGTATTCAATGAACTACTGCGTCCACGCGGGCCATAATAATAACTGTAGGAATCATAACTATTATAATAATAAGGATTAAAGCTTCCAGAGTACAATCCATTATAATAACCGGCCATGTAACCATTATTATACCCTTGATTATATCCTGCACCATAACTACCATACCATGGATCATATATATAACTCGGATAACCATAACCATAACTTGGATAACCATAACCAATACCTACTGAAACACCATATCCCGGCGCATACCCGTAACCATAACCATGATAAGGCTGCCAAAAGTTATATCCGAGGTAAATACTTACACCCCATGAATAAGGATTGTAATCGTATAAGTATGAATTAGTATAATAAGTGTCATAATAACCCCAACCGCATGGGTGATAAAATCGACGTAATTGTGCACTATAGGCGTAGTCATAGTAATCATCTTTGTCGTAATAATTATTGGTGATATAGGTATTACCACCTTGTTGTTCAGAAGTTGTATAATCGGGTTGAGCTTGACCGCTTTGGTTAGTAGAAGTGTTATCATCGAATCGTTGATTCCCTTGGTCGTCATTTCCAATGGTCTCATTTGATTTGTTATTTTGTGGTGAGGTAGATTCACCTGAAGTAGTTTGTGCATTTTGCTTAGCTATTTGCTCTGCTTCGGCATTTTGCTCCTTTAATTTGTCAGCAGATGAGTAATACACATCATCATATTCACGTGAAGCTGTGTATTTTCCTGTTGTGCAGGATGCTAAAAACAACATCGATGTTCCGAGTAATAATAAGCGCTTTTTCATAGTTTTTCTCCTTCTTTTTTAGACAACTGATATTAATATGGTTTAACAAAAAATTGCGATTATGGACTATGTTTTACAATTTCGCAGACGGAAATCCAATTACTATACCAAGTCTGGTACAAAACTATGAAGTATGAGTGAACAACTAACGAAACGATCAGAAAATTATGCGCAATGGTACCAGGATTTAGTGACCAAAGCAGGTTTGGCCGAGAACTCCGCTGTGAGAGGCTGTATGGTAATAAAACCATATGGTTATGCCATTTGGGAAAAAATGCAGCAGTATCTAGACAAGATGTTTAAAGACACGGGTCATGAAAATGCTTATTTCCCGCTTTTCATCCCAAAATCATTTTTCAGCAAGGAAGCCAGCCATGTCGAAGGTTTTGCAAAAGAATGTGCCGTTGTAACACATTATCGTCTTAAAAATGATCCCAATGGAAAAGGTGTTATCGTTGATCCGGACGCTAAGCTAGAAGAAGAACTGATTATTCGCCCTACTTCGGAAACTATTATCTGGAATACTTATAAAGGATGGATACAATCTTACCGTGATTTGCCGTTGCTGATCAACCAGTGGGCCAATGTGGTAAGGTGGGAAATGCGAACACGGTTGTTTTTACGCACCACAGAGTTTTTATGGCAGGAAGGCCATACCGCTCATGCCACTTCAGAGGAAGCAATAGTAGAAACCAAACAGATGCTGGATGTGTATGCTGAATTTGCTGAAAAATTCATGGCAATGCCTGTTATTAAAGGTGTTAAAACAGCTAATGAACGATTTGCCGGTGCTATTGACACAATGTGTATTGAGGCATTGATGCAAGATGGCAAAGCGCTACAAGCCGGAACATCTCATTTTCTGGGACAAAACTTTGCCAAAGCCTTTGATGTAAAATTTACCAGTAAAGAAGGCAAGCTTGATTATGTATGGGCCACTTCATGGGGGGTAAGCACTCGTTTGATGGGCGCACTAATTATGTCACATAGCGATGATGATGGCTTGGTACTTCCACCAAATTTGGCTCCGATTCAGGTTGTTATCGTTCCAATATACAAGAACAATGACCAATTAAAAATGATTGACGAGAAAGTAGCAGTCATTAAAAAAGAGCTCGAAGCAAAAGGGATCGCTGTTAAGTACGACAACCGTGATACACAAAAACCAGGTTGGAAGTTTGCAGAATATGAATTGAAAGGGGTGCCGGTAAGAATTGCTATTGGTCCAAGAGATCTTGAGCAAGGGACAGTTGAAGTTGCCAGAAGAGACACTAAAGAAAAAACAGTTTATCAAATGACTGATCTTTCTTTAAAGATTGAACATTTGTTATCACAGATTCAAGATAATATATATAAAAAAGCATTGGACTTCCGTGATGCCAACACAATTAATGTAGATACTTGGGATGAGTTCATGAAGGTTCTTGACGATAAAGGCGGTTTTATTATGGCGCATTGGGATGGAACACCTGAAACAGAGCAACGCATTAAAGAATTGAGCAAAGCTACGATAAGGTGTATTCCGCTAAACAATAGGTTGGAAGAAGGAAAATGTATTTTAACTAATAAGCCTTCCTCACAGCGCGTATTATTTGCCAGGTCTTATTAACTTTAACTTAAACTCTCATTATGGGCCTTGTAAAAAATGATTCTCTCATTGGTCTTATCAATAGTAAGGGTAAACTTAATAAGGATGTTACTGACGCAACATCAGACGTTTTTGCAATGCTTAAGAAAGTGCTGCTATTTCTGGAAAAAACTATAAGGCAAAATATTTCTGACAACAGGATTAAAATAAAATACCGCGACACCAGTGCTTTTGAATTGGAGATTGCAGTTGGTGATGATGTATTGGTGTTTATTATGCATACCAATGCATTTGTTTTTGAGACCAGCAATATGTTGAACAGTAGCGGATATGTTAAGGAGGACCGAAGTCGCGCGACCTGTGGCATGATTTCAATTTATAATTTTCTTTCTGATTCTTTTCAGTATGAAAGAAAAAATGATGTTGGTTATCTTATAGCACGACTTTTTGTAAACCGCGAAAAACACTTTTTTGTAGAAGGGAAAAAACAATTGGGTGTTTTATTCAATGACTTTCCAAATAATACCGTTGATGAAGAATCTCTATTAACAATTATTGAAAATGCTATTCAATACAGTATTAATATTGATCCTTTGGTTCCTCCCTTTGAATTGATGAAAGAAATAAGCGTGGATACGGCTATTGAATATTCCCTACAGGCAGGTATATCAAATGGTAAAAGATTGGGTTTTAAATTTGAGAAGGATTTTGGAGATACTGAGACGCGATAAAATTTGCACTAACGATAATTCGGAATAAAATAAGTTGATTAAAAGCACTTCCTATTTTACTAACTCCTCAATTGGAAACCCTTCACAAGCGCTTGGCTGACAAATGTTCAACATTACCGAAACAGTAGCTGCAATATCTGTGATATTAATTTGACGAGCAGTGCTTCCGGGTTTAACATTCCATCCATACCATATAAGCGGAACAGAAGTGTCATATTTATAAGGTGAACCGTGATTGGTGCCCGTCTTTGGCCCAGATGTTTTGACAAAACCAGGCTGGAAAATAATAGCAAGATCACCACTACGTTTATAATTAAATCCTTTTTGAACCAAAGATCTTCTTCCAAGCACATACTCATTTTGTTCTAGTTGAGAACGAGTCAATACATCTGCAACAATATCCAATTTCATTAAATACCGTCCCAGATTTTCAGTAATTTTCTGCTTGTCCAATCCCTTACTTTTTACCAAAGCTGAATTCAACCAAACCTGTTCATTCATATAATACTTGAATAAGGATGCATCACTGTAATTAGTGCGAAAAAAATACCGGAGCGTGTCCGTCATCATGTTTGTTTCAATAAAGCCGCCGGGAAGCTGATGATCATTCAATAAAACCGGATTCGGCAATACACCGTGATCAGCAGTGAGAAATAATATAAAATTGTCTTTACCGATCTTACCATCAAGATATTTTAGGAATGACGATAACTGCAAATCAAAGCGCAAATAAGTATCTTCTGTTTCAATTGCATGTGTTGCAAAAGAATGTCCTATTTCATCGGGTGAAGAAAAACTGACCAACAACATATCACAAATTGAATCCTTACCAAGGTTTTCTCCTTCAATAGCAGCAATGGCAAATTCCTTTAACACGTTATCACCAAATGGTGTATTGCGTAGCAACTCAACATTTATATCTTTCAATTTCTTCAAATCGTAAGGAAAAACAGGCTGATTTCCTTTGGTAACATCCAACACTTCTTCGTATCGATTGCTATCACTTGTGCTTTCCGTATAGGTTTTGATATCATACAAGGGCGACCAGACTGAATCCAAATAAGCTTGAGGTAATTTCCTGTTATTAAAATCAATCACCCACTTTGACAAAACCGGATTTCTTTCCCTCAAATAATAAGTGCTGGTAGTGAACCGAAGGGAGTTATCTTCCAACCAATAAGCCATGCCGCTTTTTCCTGCAGGAAAAATGGCCCCCCTGTCCTTTAATGAAATACCAATCACCTTAGACCTGAAATTATTGAACAACATTAACTCATCTCCAATTGTAGTAGTCAACATATGTTTTGGCGACATCCCTCCTATGCCATCTAAATTATGGACAGCACTATCGGAAGCTGCGTAAATTGCCGCATTGACTTTCGGATCAAACCAATTATTGCCAATGATGCCGTGAACTGCAGGCGTTGTACCTGTATAAATGCTGGCATGTCCCGGGCTGGTTAATGTAGGTATGTAATTATACTGCACATTTTTACATTCGAACCCTTCACGTATCAAACGTTTAAAACCATCATCACTTAACTTGCTCCAATAACGATATATATAATCACTACGCATTTGGTCAACTACAATACCAATGACGATTTTTGGTTGTTTGAAATTTTGTGCAAAATTCAAAAATGGAAACTGACATAAAAAAAGAAATATAGATAATTGTTTTTTCATAGAATTAATTTCTAAAAAGAAATGTGCCGAGCCACAATGCCGCCAAACATGCAACTACACTTACTAAAATATTTATCACAGCCATTGCTACCAGCCCACTTTTCGCCAATGAAAAAACCTCCATTGTAAAAGTAGAAAATGTGCTCAATCCGCCGCAAAAACCAGTTGCAAAAAATAATCGGTAATGATCGCTTTGTGTTGGTCTTACAGCCAACCATGCAATCATCAAACCTAGAATAAATGAACTTATTATATTTACCATTAATGTAGCAAATGGAAATTGTGACGGCCATGTTTGTTGAATAAAATTCCCCAAACCAAAACGCGCAAGACTCCCTAACCCACCTCCAATGAATACTAATGCATAGATCATGTTAGTTGATTGTTTTTAGCAATAAATCTTCTAAAAATAAAAACTCCCAGCAACCCAATTATTGATCCCAAGATCCAACCACCGACAACATCACCGGGGAAGTGTGCACCAAGATAAATCCTGCTATAACACACCAGTAAAACATAAGCGAAAACTTCCACTTTTAACCACTTTCCCGGCTCCGGTAAAACTCCAATGATAAATATTGCCAATGCCATTGTATTGCTTGCATGACTGGAAATAAACCCATACTGTCCACCGCATCCTTGCTGAACAAGGTGAATGATTCCAGTAAAATAGGGATCACGGCATGGGCGCAAACGTTGTACTGCCTCCTTAATCATTACTGAAACCTGGTCACTAACGGTTATCATTATTGCAATCATGACCATCAACAAAAATATTTTTTTCCCGAAATTTTTAATCAATATATATAAAAGCCAAATATAAAATGGAATCCAAACCCATTTATCGGTTGCCCAGAACATCACAAAATCAACTACAGGATCGTGAGCCTTGTTTATTAATAAAAACAAATAACGATCAGCTTCAACTAATGATTTCAGCATATTTTCTGTTATCTTGTGAATGACTGTTCATTCATTGCTGACCATAAAACATCTTTCAACTCCGTAATACCTTTATTAGCAACAGCAGAGATAAACAATACAGGTATTGTGTAACCGTCACTCATCTTATCATTCGGGACTTCTTTTTTCATCGCTGCCATTAATTCCTCATCTAACATATCACACTTTGTAATCGCAATCACTCTTCGCTTATGCAGCAACTCAGGGTTATGCAACTTTAATTCATTTAACAAAATCGTATATTCCTTTTTCAAATCATTACTATCAACAGGAATCATAAACAACAGAACCGAATTACGTTCAATATGTCGTAAAAACCTTAGTCCAAGCCCCTTTCCCAAATGCGCGCCTTCAATTATTCCGGGAATATCTGCCATTACAAATGATTTATTATCACGGTAACTTACAATTCCCAGGTTTGGAACAAGTGTGGTAAATGGATAATCGGCAATTTCAGGTTTAGCTGCAGATACCACTGAAAGCAAGGTAGACTTGCCTGCATTTGGAAAACCCACCAGCCCTACATCAGCAAGGATTTTCAACTCTAATACTTTCCATTCTTCTTTTCCTAACTCTCCCGGTTGCGCATGTCGTGGTGTCTGTTGTGTTGAATTCTTAAAATAATGATTTCCCTTTCCACCTCTTCCACCCATCAAGATGATCTCTTGCTGGCCATCGTTTTCAATTTCAAAAAGTTTTTCATTCGTTTCAAAATCGCGCGCAATCGTACCTATGGGAACTTCCAAAATCTCATCTTCACCTTCTGAACCTGTTTTCAAAGTACTGCCTCCGGGTTCTCCGCTTTCTGCAATCACATGTTTACGGTATTTCAAATGCAGCAACGTCCACAATTGCGCATTACCACGCACAATGATATTACCGCCACGACCGCCATCGCCGCCATCGGGGCCGCCCATAGCTGTTGTTTTATCCCTATGAAAATGAACTGCGCCAGCGCCACCGGCACCACTCCTGCAACAAATCTTTACGTAATCTACAAAACTGGAACCTGCCATTATTTATGAATTGCAAAATTTTTAAAAAGGAAAATAGTTAATCAGAAATTTGCTTTGCTATTAATTGTATCGCATATCTTTTCAAAAATCTCATCAATAGAGCCAATGCCTTTAATACCAAAATATTTTCCTTGCTGAAGGTAATAATCTTTTACAGGTGCGGTTTCTTTATTATATACATCAATACGGTTTTGAATGATGGCCGGATCCTTATCATCTGACCTTCCTGAATCGCTTCCACGTAATAAAAGTCTTTTTTTCAATTCTGATTCTTCCACCTCCAATGCAAGCATCATACTAATACTGGTATTCTTGCTAATCAAAAATGCATCCAATGACTGTGCTTGTGCCTGCGTTCGTGGAAAACCATCGAAAATATATCCTTTAGCATCAGCATATTTATCGGCATGATCTTCCAACATTTTTATGGTTACCTCATCGGGCACCAGTTGTCCCTCGTCCATAAAACTTTTAGCAAGACGTCCAAGTTCCGAATCTCCTTTAATATTAGAACGAAAAATATCTCCAGTTGACAAATGCACCAATTGATATTTTGCAATTAGTTTTTCTGACTGCGTTCCTTTTCCCGCGCCCGGCGGTCCAAACAAAATAATATTTAACATGAAAACAGGAATTAATTGAATACGGATTTAATGCTATGATTTAACTCTTTAATCTATATATATCGTTAAGGTTGCGGCCCAGTCCGTTATAATCAAGACCATACCCAACGACAAAATCAGGCGGGATTTCAAATCCAACATAATCTGGTATAATATTTTGCTTTAACGCTGTAGGTTTAAATAAGATGGTAGCAAATTTTAAAGAGGCAGGCTCCAACTTTTTCAATTCATCAATTATATATACTGCAGTATCCCCTGTATCGATAATGTCTTCTACCACAATTACATCACGCCCCTTCACAGAATCAGGCATTCCCATAAGGTTGCGAACCTGTCCTGTACTTTGCAGGCCGGAATAACTGGAAACCTTTATAAAAGCCAATTCGCATTCTATAGATGTATTTTTTACCAAATCTGCCATGAATAACAATGCGCCATTCAAAACACCAATAAACAAAGGCCTTTTGCCATTGTATTCAATGTTAATCATTGCAGCTATTTCCTTGACCCTGACCTGTATTGTTTCGGATTTGATGAATGTTTCAAATTCCTTATCATGAACCTTGACTACCGACATATAAGTATTATAAAGATTTGCGAAGGTAGTTAATTTCTTAACTGTCGGTTAATCAACTCTTAAACTCGTTCTTTTTTTCTGGTTAACCCCTTCATTTTTATGCTATTTTTATCAGCATTATTGATTATTATTGCCATGCTATGAATAGAAATTTTTCGAGTAAAGACTTTAGCCTTGGCATCTTAGGTGGCGGACAGTTAGGTCGTATGCTATTGCAAAAAACCATGGATTTTAATTTATCAACTGCCGTGATGGATGGCGATGCTGATGCCCCTTGTAAAAATATTTGCGATCGGTTTGTCAATGCTTCTTTTGCTGATTATGATGCCGTCTATCAATTTGGTAAGTCTGTTAATTTATTGACCATTGAAATTGAACATGTAAATACTGATGCACTAATTAAGCTTGAATCAGAAGGACTGCAGGTATATCCTCAACCATCTGTTTTGGCCATGGTAAAAGATAAAGGACTTCAAAAAATTTTTTACCGAAAGCACAAATTTCCAACGGCTGATTTTGCTTTAGCCGACAACAAAGCAGGACTCGAAAAACTAAATACCCGTTTTCCAATGATTCAAAAATTGCGCAGCGGTGGGTATGACGGAAAAGGTGTTTTAAAAATTAACTCTGCTTTAGATTTTGCAAATGCATTTGATGAACCCAGTGTTTTAGAAGAATGTGTTGATTTTGAAAAAGAGATTTCTGTAATTGTTGCCAGAAATAGTAATGGGCAGGTAGCTGCATATCCTGCTGTTGAAATGCTGTTTAATCCGGAAGCCAATCTTGTTGAATTCCTTGCTTCTCCTGCTAACATAAATGAAGGAACAGCAAAAGAAGCGAAAGAGCTAGCCATTGCACTTATTTCACAATTGGAAATGACAGGGGTATTGGCGGTGGAAATGTTTGTCACCAAATCGGGAAGTGTTTTAATTAATGAAATTGCTCCGCGCCCGCATAACAGCGGCCATCACACCATTGAAGCAAATATAACTTCACAATACGAACAACACATCAGGGCAATACTTAATTTGCCATTGGGAAGCACGGATATTATTCGTCCGGCAGTGATGATTAATTTACTTGGTGAAAAAGGCCACAGCGGCATTGCTAAATATGAAGGTCTAGAAGATGTTCTGCAAATGGATTCAACTTATGTTCATTTGTATGGAAAAAAAATGACGAAGCCTTTTCGAAAGATGGGACACGTTACCGTAACCGGCAAAACGATAGAGGGCGCAAGAAACAAAGCACTTTTAGTGAAGGAGAAGTTGAGGGTAATTAGTGAATGACAAAGATTGAATATTGAAAAACGAAAATTGAATATTGAACAGATTATTCATAAAGTTTAATATCTAAATTAAAATAACAACCATTTATTATGCCCCTTAAAAAAACACCTGCTAAATCATCATCTACAGGAACTTCTCTTGTTGGAATTATCATGGGTAGCAAAAGTGATCTTGATGTAATGCAAGCCGCTGCTGATATATTAAAACAGTTGGGCGTACCCTTTGAAATATCAATTGTTTCTGCACACCGTACACCGGAGCGTATGTTTACCTATGCGAAACAAGCAGCAGGCAAAGGGTTGCGAGTAATTATTGCCGGAGCAGGTGGAGCCGCACATTTACCAGGGATGGTTGCCGCCATCACACCTTTACCTGTTATTGGTGTGCCGGTAAAATCAAGCAATTCTATTGATGGTTGGGATTCTGTATTGTCAATCCTACAAATGCCTAATGGCGTGCCGGTTGCAACAGTAGCATTAAATGCTGCACAAAATGCAGGCATACTAGCTGCACAGATCATTGGCAGTTCAGATAAAAAACTACAAAATAAAATTGTTGCATTTAAAGAACAATTGAAAGAAAAAGTAATGTCAGCTAACAATGATTTGACAAAAGCACAGGAACTTAAAACAAAGCGAAAAGCATGAAAAAAATATTTGTATATATATTCATCGGTCTTGGTTTTTCTGTTCATGCTGCTGATGGTCTTTTCAAAGCCGGTGGCCGTTCAGCTGCTATGGGAAATGCGTCTTTGACTTCACGAGATGTATGGGCATTATTTCATAATCCTGCAGGAATTGCCTTCCTTAAAAATGCTGAAGCCGGGATTTCTTATGAAAAACGGTTTTCCATGAAGGAACTTTCCACCAATGCCTTGGCAGTGGGTGTACCCATTGGAAAATCCGGAACAATTGGATTTAATGCAACCTATTTCGGATTTAAAAATTACAATGAAAACCAGTTGGGATTGACTTATGCAATGCGGTTCAGCAATAAAATTTCAGGTGCTGTAAAAATCAATTACCAGTCTTTTAATATTGGTGATGAATATGGCAGTCATCAAATGCTTACCGCTGAATTAGGGTTTCAAGCAATGGTAATCCATAACTTATGGCTGGGCGCACATTTGTATAACCCCACGCAGGGAAAGTTAGCTGACGACCCCAATGAACAACTGCCATCGGTTTTAAGTCTGGGAGCCGGATATCTATTCTCTGAAAAATTTAACATGGAAATCAGTGCTGAAAAAAACAGTGATGAGCCAACCATGATTCATACCGGCATAGAATATCATCCGATCAAACAATTCTGGCTTAGAGCGGGGATGGCTTCACAACCATTTAAAAGCTCCTTTGGATTCGGACTAGAACTGGATAACTTCCTGTTTGATTTTGCTGCTGGTTTTCACCCTGATTTAGGCTTTACCCCAACCTTGTCATTAACATATCATTTCAACAAGAAACAATAAATTAAATCATTTTTTGAATTTTATTCCGCAATCAAAAAATTTGAAAAAAGCCTGCTTTTTATCTTCATTCATTTGTATACCTAATCAATTGCTGTATGCAGTAAAATTGCTTTGTGATAATAGAAGTTGTTTTATTTCAAAAAACTCTACTATATATATTATCGTTCTTGTTTTTTTTTCAATTTTACTGTTAAATTCCTTTTCTTCTTTTGCCCAGGTGAAGCCTGCTGATCCCGATCAAAATCAACAACAATTATTGGAAAATGCCGCAGAGAATGCCGGCGAAGATGTTGATTTAACCGAAATGATTGAACTGCGCCAATATTATGCCGCTCACCCACTCAATCTGAATAGTGCAACCTATGACGAACTAACCCGATCAGGTTTAATGAATGAATTGCAAATTCAGGCCTTAATGGAGCATATCAATCAACATGGTAAACTATTATCCCGGGAAGAATTACAAACAATCGATGGTTTTGATCTGGCCGGCATTCGAGACATCTCTCCTTTTATCGATATTAAACCGGAGTCTGATCTGCTTAGAAAAGGATTTTCAAATATCATGAAAGACGGAACACATACTTTTCTTGTTCGTACGCAACAAGTTTTGGAAGAACAAAAAGGGTTCTCACCTAAAGAACAGCCTGATGACACACGCTATCTTGGTAGTCCGTTGAAATTATATACAAGGTATCGTTTTAATTACGGAACGCAGATTAGCTTTGGCATTACGGGTGAGAAGGATGCCGGTGAAGAGTTTTTTAAGGGATCACAGAAACAAGGATTTGATTTTTACAGCGCACATTTTTTCATCAGGGAAAAAAATTTGAAAGCCCTGGCACTTGGTGACTACCAATTAAAATACGGACAAGGACTGGTTTTGTGGTCGGGGCTTGCTACAGGAAAAACAGCTGACGTAATTAATATCAAAAGAAACAACATGGGCATCAGACCTTATGCTTCAGTCAATGAATTTTCTTATTTGCGTGGTGGTGCAGTTTCCTATGCAGTAAAGCATTTCACTTTTGATGTTTTTTACAGTTACAGAAAACTTGATGCTTCTATTACACCAACTGATACACTCACTGATGAAATCCTCATCACCTCATTTTCGCAGGATGGATTTCACCGCACGCAGTCGGAACTGGATAAAAAAAATAGAATCAAGAATTCGCTTTACGGAGGGCATATCAACTATCGTATTACCAATCTTGAAATTGGCATAACTGCATTCCACGGTCAGTATAGTTCATCCATTGAAAGAAAAGATTCTCCCTACAACCAGTTTGATCCCAGTGGAAACGAATTCAACAATGTAGGCATCAATTACAATTACAACTTTCGAAATTTATTGTTTTTTGGTGAAACAGCGCGTTCGGGCAATAATGCTTATGCAACTATAAATGGGGTTTTATTGTCACTTGACCCCCGTGCCTCGCTTTCTGTATTGTATCGTAATTATGGCCGTAAATATCAAAACATATACGGCAATGCTTTTCGTGAAAGCGATAATGCAAATGAGAAAGGTGTTTATATGGGACTTGCACTAACACCCGCAAAAGGCATATCCTTGAATTCTTATGTTGACTTTTTTCAGTTTCCCTGGCTGCGATACCAGGTAGATGGCCCATCAACCGGCAATGAATGGTTGTCGCAATTGACGTGGACACCTACAAAAAGTTCAACATTTTATATACGTTATAAAGAGCAACAAAAACAGGAAAATCAGAACAGCGAAAAGCGTATTGACAATTTAGTTGTTGCAAAACAAAATAATTTGCGTGTGAATGCCTCTTATAAAATCTCCCCATCTTTTACCTTGCAAAGCAGGATTGAATTCAACATACGTAAAACCGAAAATATTCCTGTTGAGAATGGAGTGGTGTTATTTCAGGATATACAATATAATAAACTGGGCAGCCCTTTTGCAATATCATTAAGGTATGTGAATTTTGATACCGAAACTTATGATACACGCATTTATGCATATGAAAGCGATATTCCAGGAATATTTTCAATCCCATCTTATTATTACCAAGGAAGACGGTTTTATATTTTAGCGAAATACCATTTTGCAAAAGGCATAGATTTCTGGCTGCGTTATGGTACCACTGTTTATGATCACTTAACCACTGTTGGTTCCGGTTATGATGAAATTGATGGTAATAGAAAGAGTGATTTGAAAATGCAGTTGCGGGTTGCTTTTTAAATAATATCATTTTGTATTGCATGATATTGATTTAAGCTATTGATCGTATTTACTTTACCGCAAAGTGCGCAAAGAAAAAAATCGCAAAGTGCGTTATGGGCATTTCTTTGCCAACAACTAGGCGTTCTTTGCGAAAAATAAATTGGTCTTGGCATCAATAGAGGACTATTTTTACTAACCCATTTTCAAAATTATACTACAATTTATTTCTGAGATTTGAATTTATTGGCTCAAATCCTTCAAAATCGCTCCAAATTC
This sequence comes from Bacteroidota bacterium, assembly GCA_031418215.1. GTDB lineage: Bacteria > Bacteroidota > Bacteroidia > AKYH767-A > OLB10 > JANOXC01. Next base: position 27,336 of record JANOXC010000153.1, on the reverse strand, counting down.
CTGAAATTAACCAAAAAGCCCGTTGCAGATACAGCTTGAAACTCCTATTTTCGCTTCTCTAAAACAACAACTATTTAGGACTATGAAAAGAATAATAATCGCTTTATTGATATTGGTATCAGCATCAACTATACAGGCTGAAAAAAAATTCCCAACTTCTTTTCGAATGCAACCTGACCTAACAACTCGGGATTACTTAGCTAAGACTGTTGTTTTAAAAGTTAAAGACACTTATCGTCAGGCTTGCAGCACAAATGCTATCGAATTACAAAAGTTACAGGGTATCTTTCAGAGTATCGGTGTAACCAGTGTAAAGAAGATTTTTCCAAATCACCAGCCTCCTGCAACGCCTTATAATGATTATGGTTTTAAATATGCGGATTTGTCTTTGATCTACCAATTAGAATATACTGCAGATGTGAACCTTGTTAAGGTGATCAATAGTTTGCTTCATACCGGATTGCTGGAGTATGCAGAGCCAAAATATATCCCTTACTTAAGTTACAATCCGAATGATCCACAGACAGGTAGTCAGACTTTTCTGACGCGTATCAATGCATATGCAGGATGGGATGTATGGAAAGGTGACACCAATACTGTGATTGGCATTGTAGATACAGGAAGTGATCTAGATCATCCAGACCTGTTACCAAATTTGAAAATAAATTATAACGATCCAATCAATGGCATTGATGATGACAATGATGGATATATTGATAATTACAATGGATGGGACCTTGCTGAAAATGATAATGACGCTACGGTTCCTACTTGTAATAATTGCGAGCACGGTTCGCATGTTAGTGGATGTGCGGCAGCTGCTACAGATAATAATATCGGCGTTGCCGGACCCGGATTTTTTTGCAAGTTTTTGCCGGTAAAGATTGCAATTACAGCCGGAACTTTAACAGTGCCTTATGAAGGAATTACTTATGCTGCCGATCATGGTTGTCAAATTATCAATTGTTCCTGGGGCGGTGGAGGCGGTGGTGTTTTTGGTCAGGATGTGATTGATTATGCAACCATCAACAAAAATGCTTTGGTTGTTGTAGCAGCCGGAAATAACAATAGCAGTGCATTGTTTTATCCAGCAGCTTACAATTACGTTTTATGCGTAGCGGCTACGAATAGTAATAATGATGTTAAAGCAAGTTTTTCTAATTATGGTACTTACATTGATGTTTGTGCTCCCGGTAACGGAATTTTTACAACAGTTTATAATGATTCTTATACCTCATTAAGCGGCACTTCTATGGCTTCGCCTATCACTGCCGGAGTAGCAGCAATTGTAAAATCTTACTTCCCTTCCTATAACGCTTTGCAGGTTGGCGAACAGGTGCGTATTACAACAGATAATATATATGGTCTTACCGGCAACAGCGCGTATCAAGATAAACTGGGATCAGGACGTATAAATATGTTAAATGCCCTTACGCTAACCGGGGAATCCGTGAGAATGAATCCAATTGTTTTTAGCGATCATGGTGATGACATTTTTCTTCCCGGCGATACAATGTTTATTACCGGAGACATTACTCAATTTCTTGATCCTGCCACAAGTCTCAATCTTACCCTAACATCTACATCACCTTATGTTACGATTGTTGATGGTTACACCTTTGTCGGTGCTTTGGGAACAATGGCAACAACCAATAATCTTGGTGATCCATTTATTGTAAAAATAGCAGCCAATGCTCCATTGAATACTGTAATTACATTTAAATTACTGATAAACGATGGTTCATACAATGACTTTCAGTTGTTTAATAAAACGGTAAATGTGGATTACGTTGACATTACGATTAATGATGTTTGGACCTCAAATACCAGCAAGGGTAGCATTTGTTATAATGGCGACAACCAATCGGAGGGACTTGGATTTGATTTTTTAAACGAAGGAACGCTTACTTATGAATGTTCTTTTATGACAGGAATAGCTACCAGTGTCTCTGATAATTTCCGTGGTGCATCAGGCTTCATAGATCATGATTTTCAATCACAGTCAAAGATTGTGAAAGTTGATCCCGGTATTTTATCTGATTTTGATACATATGGGCAGTTTGATGATTCGAATAACCCAACAGCATTAGGCCTTACTATTAATCATCGTTCTTATTCCTGGGCTGCACCTCCAAATACCAAATTCCATATTTTTGAATACACACTCATCAACAACGGCAATAATGTATTGAGTAATTTATATGCCGGAATTATTAATGATTGGGATATTCAAAATGCATCGAATAATAAGGCCGCTGAGGATTTGCTCAATCGTTTAGGTTACGTTTGGTCTACTGATGTAAATGGATATTATGCAGGCACGAGATTATTAACCCCGACACCATTTCAGCATTATGCCATAGATAATAATTCTACCGGTAGTGGAGGTGTTAATGTTGTTAATGGTGGTTTTTCCGGCACAGAAAAATATACTGTGCTATCTACTAACCGTCCAACAGCGGGCGGTACAGGAACAGGAAATGATGTATTTGATATGGTGAGTACCGGACCATTTACGCTTAACATCGGGGATTCTGTTACAGTAGCTTATGCATTGCTAGCCGGTGTTGAGCTAACTGACCTGGTAAACAGTGCAACACTTGCCCAGATACAATACGACGCTTTGACTACAGGTACCAATGATTTAAGTTCATTGGTAAATAACGTGAAGATTTATCCTAATCCTGCAAATAATGAATTGAATTTATATTATAATCTTCAGGAAAAAACCTTCGTCAACATTGCCATTTATGATTTAAGCGGAAGAATTGTGGCTGATCTGAATCATATACAGCAGGTATCAGGGTTTCAATCATTCAAATTTAATACCGGTATGCTTAAAGATGGTTTTTACCTCTTGGAGATCAGCACCCCGAATGGAAATCACATTCAGAAACTCACTATTGCACATTGATTCTTAATTGAAAATCAAAGAAATTTTCTCACTCTTGCCATCAACACAAAATGTTGATGGCAAGAGTATTTTATACCTATTCGATCTATTATTCTAGAAAGATTAATATTTTTGATGATTACAAAACTTATGCGCTGGATAAAAAAAATTATATATGTTGGGGCATCACTTCTTTTATTGGCTGCCATCGCAATAACGCTATACCTGGCATCACTTAAGCCCCAGTATTCCGGGTCTCTTCAGGTAAAAGGGCTACAGTCGCAAACGGAAGTATTATTTGACTCTTACGGTATCCCACACATCTATGCTAAAAATGAAGAAGATGCTTATGCTGCACTTGGTTATGTTCAGGCGCAGGATCGGTTATTCCAGATGGAAATGATCAGAAGGGTTTCAACAGGGAGACTGTCCGAAGTTTTTGGTCGTGGTTTTGTGAGAATAGACAAATTTTTCAAAACACTTTGCATTGAGGAACATGCTATAGAATCTGCTAATGTTTATTTACTCGATTCATTACAGCCAGGAAGAAAGGCGGCATTGGCATATTTGAATGGCATCAACAGGTACATTGAAAGCGGCCGTACCCCTATTGAATTCACCATGCTTGGTATTAATAAGGAAAAATTCAAGCTCAGTGATTTGTTTTTGACGGCAGGCTATATGGCTTTTAATTTTGCACAGGGTTTTAAAACTGATCCTGTAATGAGTTATATATATAAAAAATACGGTACCGATTATTTAAAGGATGTTGAAGGGGCTTATCAAAAAGGGTCCATGACCATTCCTGTTTATCTTGGTGATACGACGTCTGCAATGCCTGATAAATTCGAATCAACAAGTGCCATGCTTGGCGAAGCAATGTCGCCGCCGCTGATTGGCAGTAATTGCTGGGTTTTATCTCCTAAAAAATCAAAATCAGGAAAAGTACTTTTTGCAAACGATACACACATTGGATACAGTCAACCTTGTGTATGGTATGAGGCACACATTGAATACCCGGGATACAGCTGCTATGGAAATTACCTTGCAGGTTTTCCCTTCGCCGCCATTGGACATACACGAGGAACTACCTGGGGCCTTACAATGTTTATGAATGACGATGTTGATTTTTACCGTGAACGCATCAAGCCTGATGATAAATTTAAAGTTTGGGATAGTGGTAAATGGGTTCCCTTAAAAGTGCTTAACAAAAAAGTTAAGGTAAAGCATGAAGCCGACAGGGATTGTATTGTAAGGATCAGCAAACATGGACCTTTGATGCAAGGTGTAATGCCTGAATGGAAATTTATTACAAATGATGCCGTTGCTTTATGGTGGACACACCTGAAGTTCCCTTGCAATTTATTAACGGTAACATATAACTTGAACCATGCGTCTAATCTTGAAGAAGCACGCAATGCAGCATCACAAATTATCAGCCCCGGATTGAATGTTATGTATGGAGACAGCAGCGGCAATATTGCATGGTGGGCCTCTGCAAAACTCATTAATCGCCCTAAACATGTCAATCCTGTTATGTTGCTTAACGGAATTAATGGAAAGGATGATCCAATAGGGTTTTATAATTTCAGTTATAATCCAAAATCTGAAAATCCACCATCAGGATATTTATATAGCGCCAACAATCAACCGGATTCAATCAAATCTTTTTTTGTTCCCGGATATTATGTGCCGGATGACCGTGCACAAAGAATCAATCAGTTGCTGACGGATAGGGATCAATATGGCGTTGAAGATTTTCAGCGGATTAATGTTGATGTAATTTCAAATGCATCTCCAAAAATTGCACAGAGTATTTTATCTCATTTAAACGCAAAGATCATTAACAAGTCGCCCATCCATAATGCTTCTTTTTATAAATTATTACGTTGGAATGGAAATCACCAGCAGCGAGATGTTGAACCCACTATTTATTATCGTTTAATATATTATATTCTTGAATATGGTTTGAAGGATGAGATGGGGGAAACAAATTTTAATACATTTCTTCAAACACATGCCATGAAAAACTCATTGGCTTCGCTTATTGAAAATGACTCCAGTAAATGGTGGGATAATATCCAAACAAAAAATAAAATCGAAACCAGGGCGGGAATATTTAATCGCGCCTATGATCAAACCATTAATGACTTGGTCAGTGAACTTGGCGGCACAATGAGCCATTGGTCTTGGGGAAATGTTCATCAGTTGGAACACGTTCACCCTATTGGCATGAAAAAACCGTTTAACCTTTTCTTCAATGTTGGACCATTCCCTGTTCCCGGTGGTAACGAAACAATTAATAATGCCGGATTCGACTTAACGGATAATATTAAATTCAACGTAAAATTTGGTCCAGCAATGCGCATTGTGTTAGACTTTGCGAATATTGAAAACTCAATGAGCATTTTACCCACAGGTGAGTCGGGCAATTTTATGAGCACACATTATAAAAACCAGGCTCCGATATATAATAATGGAAAACTTCGTGGACAGAAGATGAATAGGCATGAATTAGCAAGTAAAAAATCCGGCAGATTGTTACTACTACCCGGAAGGTAATTAAGGCAGCCAAGCTTTTATTTTTTTGCTGTAAGATTGCCCATTATGCGATAACAGCAGTTACTTCTATCTCAATCAATAAGTCTGGATTGATTAACGCACTCACTTCCACCATTGTTGTTGCAGGCTTTATCGCATTAAAAAATTCTCTATGCGCTCTTCCAGCAGCTTCCCAATCTTTAATATTTGTAATATACATCCTTGTACGAATTACATCTTTCATTTCAGCCCGGGCTTTACGAAGATTAATTTCGATTTTCTGTAATATAAAAAGTGTTTGTCCATAAACATCTCCCTTAGCAATCACTTTATCACCATCAACTGCCGTTGTTCCGGACACTTCAATGATATTTCCAATCCGAACAACACGCGAATAGCCAACAACATCTTCCCAAACAGTGCCTGATGAAATATTTTCCCGCATATTTATTTTTTAAGTTTTCTACTATATAATTCCAATACTTTAAATGCCATCACTTCACTGATTTTCCGATGTGATTCAAATGACCACCCTGCAATATGGGGTGACAAAACAACCTTGTCACTTTTAGTCAAATATTGCCAGGCTGAAGGCAGTTGATCGGTCACTAATTGTTCAAAGGAAGTTCCTTCATATTCTATAACATCAAGGCAGGCACCAAATACCTTTCCTGATTTCAACGCATCAACAAGAGCATCTGTATGCAACACCCGACCCCTTGCCGTATTGATAATAAAAATATTTTTCTTGCAATTATTCAGAAAAGTGTCATCAACAAAATAAGTTGTTTCCTTTGTTAAAGGAACATGAAGGCTAATTACATCAGCATTTATATATATATCATACAACTCAACCTGCCTGACATACGGAAAACGTGTTTTGTCGATTTTAATATATTTATCATAAGCTAGTACTTCCACGTCAAAGCCGCGGAGCACTTCTGCAAAAGCGGAACCCATATTTCCAAATCCGATAATGCCTATCTTTTTTCCATTTAGCTCAATACCACGATTTTCCTCCCGCTTCCAAACACCATTTCTTACTTCTGCATCAGCGATGAAAAGTTTATTGAACAGTGCCAGTAACATCGCCAAAGCATGCTCACCAACGGCATTTCGATTCGCCTCAGGAGCATTTATACAAACAATACCTCTTGATTCGGCAAATTCAACATCAATATTTTCCATCCCTGCCCCAGCGCGCGCAATAAATTGAAGATTTTTCGCCTTTGCTAAAAAATCACTGTCCAATTTAAAACGGCTTCTGATAACCACACCATTAAAGTCGCCAATTACATTTTCAACTTCTGCTTTTGAAAGTTTAGTGCCATCAGTAAATATAAATTCATTTGCAGAAAGTTGTTCTTCAAAAACCGGATGAATGGTATCAACAATTAAAACTTTTTTCACACTAACATATATTAACTGTATTACAATAATGTTCCACGTAATAAAAACGCAGCAATACTAAAATAGATCATCAAGCCGGTAACGTCAACCAAAGTAGCAATAAAAGGTGCAGAAGATGTTGCAGGATCGGCACCAAGACGCTTCAAAACGAGTGGGAGCATAGCCCCCATTAAGGTACCCCAAAGCACAACACCTATCACAGAAAGACCAATTGTAATGGCGAGCAGCAGCCAATGCTCACCATATATATTAGTTGTAAATTGCCAACTAAGTATTCGTACAAAACCCATCACACCTAAAGCGACACCAAGCAATATACCCGCCATTACTTCCCTTCGCATAACGCGCCACCAATCTTTTAGGGTAACTTGCCCCAAAGCAATTGCTCTAATAATCAGTGTTGCAGCCTGTGAACCACTATTGCCTCCACTACTAACAATTAATGGGATAAATAGGGATAGCACAACAGCTTTGGCAATTTCATGTTCGAAAAAACCCATGGCACTTGCAGTAAACAATTCTCCCACAAAAAGTACCACAAGCCAGGGGGCACGTTTACGAAACATCTGCCAAACACTAACTTCCATATAAGGTTCTTCAAATGCTTCAACGGCACCTAATTTCTGAATGTCCTCAGTATCTTCCTTTTTAGCAAGCGCCAGTACATCATCAACGGTAATAATACCGAGCAGCAATCCACCATGATTAGTTACCGGCAATGCCACACGATTAGTTTTGGAAAATGCATGAATGGCAACCTCTTCATCATCTGTAACAATGAGTGTAGTAAATTTTCCGTCAAGTATTTCACCAATCGGTGTATTAATTTCAGTAAGCAATATTTCTCCTACACGAATATCATCAATCAGGTAGCCCTTTTCATCAACAACATAAATTACATCCAGAGTCTCACTTTTCTCGCCATTAACCCGGATATAATCCAACACATGCTGAATAGTCCACTCCTTATTTACAGCAATGTAATCAGGTGTCATCAAACGGCCTATACTATCTTCAGGATAACCCAACAAAGACAAAGCAACTCTTCGCTCATTTTGAGTAAGCAGTTTTAACAGTTTGTTCAAACGCTCTTCATCCAATTGCTCCAGCAATGCTGTTCGGTTATCAGCCGACATATCATTGAGGATTAGTTGAAGCTGCCTGGGCCTCAATGCATCAATCAGTGCTTCCTGCAGTGCGAATTCAAGATTCTCAAAAGTCTGGCATGCCTGCTCACGATCAATTGTATTGAATAGAAATACCTGTTCTTCGGTATTCAGTTCGCGGCAAATTTCTGTTAGTTCTTCGGGAAGCCAATTCTCGAGCAACTCCTTTAATTCCTCGCGTTTACGGGACTCTATGAGGTCAATTACATGCGTACTTAAGATATGCGCTTCCATAGCAAGCAGATTTATTAATAATATATATGATGAAAGCTTGCTATGAGCTAAATAAATGTGTTTGTAAATAACACAACGAATGCCCCTCGTCAAAGTTTTAGCTTTGAATGACGTAGTCCCAAAAATATTTGGGATAGCTGCTTTATGCGAAGCCTTATTCCGACCACGCCTGCTCTACCCATTGGCGTCTCTCGACATTTCCGGGCAGCAGCCTGTATTCATTCAGTAACCTCACCTAACAAGCTTTCTTAGAAAACTATGCGAAATTAATTAAAAACTGCTATCCCTGCATCAAGTTGCAAATCAATGAAAGAACTATTTCTCAAGCTTCCGGCTCACTGTCCTTCTTCACTTCATTTGTTGATGATGATTCCTTTGTTTCTGGTGTTGTTTCTGCTTTCACCACTTGCTCAGAATCATTAATTCCTTGTCTTATTTCACTCTGCACCCCCTGCATGGCATCTTTAAACTCCCGTATTCCCCGCCCAAGGCCTCTGGCAAGGTCTGGTATTTTATTGGAGCCAAAAAAAATCAGGATAAATAACATGATGACAAGCAATTCACCACCACCCAGACTATCGAGAAATAATATGATTGATAACATGTCACAAATGTAAGAATTACTTCCTTCAGGTAATATAAATAAGGAAGAACAACTTTAACCATGCCATTATCTTCTACAGCATAAAAAAGATAACATTTTGCTATCGGAATGCAAAATGTCCAATTGCCATTTTCCAGAACCAAAAACATTTAGCCGGAAATATTTCAGCTTAAAAAAAGCAACCCGTTATTGAGGGTTGCTTTGAAATATAGTAAACTATTTTTACTGTTTATTCTTCCCTTCTCTGATAATTTTAATATTGGCCATAATTGTTTTTGCATTGCTATTTTCCGGATCCAATTCAAATACCTTTTTACAGAAAGCTGTTGCTTGCTCATAATCTTTCTGCTGGTAATAGGCCAATGCAATGTTACCATCGGCTTCAATTAAATCAGCTTTCTTATACTTTGAGATGTTTGCACTATCAGCACTGGCAGCTTCAATAAACTTTTCAAAATGCGGCTTGGCCAATCCAAGTTTTCCATCAGGATCCAATTGAGAGTTAACTCGTCCACGCCAAAAATAGCCATAGGCATAATTAGGCTGTAATTCAGTGACTTTTACAAAAGCAGAATCAGCCTTCAAATTCTCTTTGCTGAAATAATAAGCTTTTCCAAGATTAAAGTAATCAGCCGTCGTAACATTTTTTCCTGTTCTTATTTTTTCTTCAAAAACCTTAGCCGCTTCAACATTACGTTTGTTTTTCATGTACATACTTCCAAGATCTGATAATACATCCGTTTTTGAAGGATCCATCTGGTATGCCTGCCATATATATAAACCACCTAAACTATCATTGCCTGTTTTTACCAATATTTTTCCGTAGTATTCGTAATCAAGTGTAATCCGCTTTGTGGTATCTTGGGTTATTTCCCAAAGCTTGTTAATAGACAAAATGGCCTTTGAAGTGTCATTTGTTTCGCAATATAAATAAGCCGATAAACGCATAATACTTATACTATTTGAATCAACAGGCTTAATTTGGTTTAATTCCGACAATGCCTCAGGATAATTCTTACTGTAAAAAAGGAAAGAAGCATAACGTAACCGCGCCGCATTATTATTTTTTGAAAGCTCTAAATATTTTTTATAATTTTCTTTTGCTTTATCCAATTTGCGCTGCAGGTAATACACTTCTCCTAATTCCCTATAAGCAGGTGCGAAATTCACATCAATTGCTAAGGCACTTTGAAATTCAGCAGCGGCTCCTTCATAATTGGTAGAACGCTTATATAACTGGCCCCTGTGCAAGAACGCCTTTGTATAGTTTTTATCGATACTCAATGCCTTATTATAATTGGTAACAGCCATGGTACCGTTATTCAACTCAGTATAAACATCTCCGAGGGCATTATATAAGTCAGGGTTTTTGGGATCTATCTTAATTGCATTATCAAGAAATACCTGAGCAGACATTAAATCCTTTACTTTAAATTGTGAGTAAGCTTCCCCGGCTGCTAAAAGTACCAGTGGGTTCTTCCCTCCTTTTTTTATTGCCTGATCAATCAGTGGTTTTGCTTCAGCCATTAATCCCTGAGACAATTTTACCTTGGCAACACCAACCATATTTAATGTATTGTCAGGCTCCATTTGTAAACCCTTATTATAAGACATCATTGCTGAATCGGGCAAATTGGCATCTAACAGATTGTTCCCAAAATAATAGTACAAACTACCGTTAGTAGGCTCCTTTGCAATTAATTTTTTATATATATCTGTTGCAGCATCATATTGCTCATTATCGTTTTGCCTTAATGCATCCTTTAATGATTGCGCATGAACAGTATTACCGATTATTAAAAGACATAAGAGAAGCTTTTTCATTGATTGGTTTATTTTATTTTGTTTTTTTTTAATAAAAATCCTAATGCGTTTTAACAATTCTAACCGGCATAGTAGCGGGAAGCAGTCCCATTAATCTCACAATTCGTTGCCCCTGATCACCTGCGACAAACGAGACAAAACCAGTGCCAAGACCAGCTCTGCCCTCTCTGCTGATCATGTATACTTCACGAATCAACGGATATTGTTTTAAAGAAATATAAGCCTGATATGGCTTAACATAGTCTTCCGGCAGAATTGTTTGTTCACTTCCAATGGCTGCAACTTTAATGCGTGACATAAAACCCTTCACTGCTTCATCATCCTGATCGCTGATCCAACTTACTCCTATGACTCCCATCGCATTTTTATTTTTTTCTACATAATCAATGACCTGAGAACAAGACTTAACTGCAAAACAATTTGATGGTATTGCATGACCTTCCATCAGACTATCCTTTAAATAGCGAAAAGTTGAAGAGCCATTGTTATCAAACACAAATGAAATATCATTGAGTTCAGATTTTGTATTTATTTGTTTCCATGAAGCTAATTCGCCCTGAAGAATTTTTTTTAACTGAGAAACATTTAATAAGGAATCTTTATTTTCTTTATTCAATATTACAGCAATTGCATCAATAGCAACTTTTGTAACCACAGGTATAAGGTTTCGGGATTGAAAATAACTTACCTCAGCATTATTCAGCAGCCTAGTCGACATAATAACCTTTACTGAATCATTAATAAAAGATTTGAATAGCGCTGATTCATTTTCATAATGCATGTTGATAGACGAATAACGGTATAAACCATGGAAAGTGTCCAGTTGCGCCCTAGCCAATGGCAACAGCGTTTCATCGCTACTGATATTTACTTTTCCCGATGTTGGCGTATCATTATATGGTTGATCAGGATTGTATCCACAGGAAACAATAAACCAGAAAAGAAAAATGACTTTTAAATATTTATACATACCATAATTTAGGGGAACAAATTTCGTAAATGAATTGAGGTATCAAAATCTTTGAAGGTAAGTTAACAATAAAGCGAATATGGCCTCTGATTATTGCCTTTTAGTGTCTGTTAAATGCAAGCATTCTTTATAAAGTTGAATTGTTTTTGAAAGACCAAAATAAAGCGCATCACTTATTAAAGCATGACCAATGGAAACTTCGATTAAGCCGGGAATCATCCTATGAAAAAAAGACAGGTTTTCCAGGCTCAAATCATGACCTGCATTGACGCCCAAACCCAACTCAATAGCTTTATTTGCAGTTTCAATATAAGGCCTGATGGCTTCATGCGGGTCATTAGCATATCGGGCTGCATAAGCTTCTGTATACAATTCCACCCTATCGGCGCCTGTTAGTGCAGTATATTCCATCATCTCTATTGAAGGATCAATAAATAAGGAAACACGCATGCCCTGGTTTTTAAGCGTGGTTATTATCTCCTTCAAAAATTTACCATGACGATAAGTGTCCCATCCGGCATTACTAGTTAATACATCCGGTGGGTCAGGCACCAGCGTCACCTGATGAGGCCGCACTTCATTAACCAACTGAAGGAATGCCGGAGAAGGATAACCTTCAACATTAAATTCTGTTTTAATTACTTCTTTTAAAGCAAAAACATCTGAAAACCTGATATGGCGTTCATCAGGGCGTGGATGTACAGTAATGCCATCAGCACCAAATGACTCAATTGCCAAAGCTGTTTGTACAACATCCGGCACATTGCCCCCTCTGGCATTACGCAATGTTGCGATTTTATTTACGTTAACACTTAGCTTGGTCACCTTGGAGTAAAACTTAAAACCGCAAACATTTGTGGCTTATCATTTGCAAATCACTGAATGATGGAACAAAAATGCACTTATTCTTGAAAAATAACGGTAATATCAATGAAATTTAAAAAAAATAACAGAATTTGTATAAGCTAACCTTTTGCTAAATCCGCTATGTTTGTGTCGGCAAATCCTGTGAAACTCAAATTCAAACCCAACGTATAAAGATAAATGTTTGCAGGTAAATTAATTAAAGAAAGCATTCCTCCACTTAAACCCATAGACACATGTCAACGTGCATTGATGTGGATGGATGAATTTCATGTTAACTACTTACCCGTCATTAATGGCAAAAGCTATTTAGGATTGGTTAAAGAAAATGATTTAGTAGAGGCAAATGCTCCAGATTCGCTACTTCAATCTCTTAAAACGCCTCTAAACCGCATTTTTGTATATAGCAACCAGCATGTATATGATGTTGTTAAATTCGCTGCCATCCATAAGTGTGATGTAATTCCCGTTTTAAATGAGCAACAGGAATACGAAGGCATTGTAACCATCCATGAATTAGTGGAGTACTTCGCTGCTAGCAAATCTGTATATATGCCCGGTGGTATTATCGTTCTTGAACTTCGTTTGAGCGATTACAGCATGACACAAATAGCACAATTGATTGAATCAGACGGCGCCCATATACTTAGCACAAGTGTGAGTGCCACATTGGATCCTCAGTTAATTGAATTAACTATTAAAATTGACAAAGTAGACCTTTCAAGAATATTGCCTTCTCTTTATCGCTATAATTATAATGTAACTGCTTCTTATTTTCAAAGCGAATTTGGAGATGATTATAAGAACCGCTATGAATCACTGATGAACTATCTTAGTATCGGTTAGATTTTAATGGCAATCCTATTAGCAGTAAAAAGAACTGCCTATTTTCTTATTGTTTTTCATTTATGGCTTTTCCCCGATATAGCATTTGCACAGATCGATTCTGCCAATTCTCGTCCGGCCATTATTCACAAGATTATCATCACCGGGAATAAAGTAACCAAGCAACATATTATTACACGCGAGTTGATCTTTCATGACGGCGACACTATTCCAGCAGTTATTTTGGATAACGCCATTGCACGAAGTCAGGAGAACCTGATGAACATCGGACTTTTTAATTTTGTAGAAATAACAAAGTATAAGGATGAGAGCAATCAAACAGACATTCATATAAATGTTACAGAACGCTGGTATATATGGCCCTTCCCTTTTTTCGAAGTGGTGGATCGAAATTTTAATGAATGGTGGCTTACCAAAGATTTTTCGCGTACCAATTATGGTATTTACCTGGTTCATGAAAATTTTCGCGGGAGAGACGAATCGCTAAAGATTCAACTAAGGATGGGATACTCTCAGCGTTTTGGCTTGTATTATAACATTCCCTACATCAATAAAGCACAAAACCTGGGAATTAGTTTTGGTGGTTATTTTACACGAAATCACGAGATCAATTATGCCACAGAAGGAAACAAACTGCGATTCTACAAGGATCCCAATAATTTTGTAAGAAAGGATGAAACGGGTTATACCAGGCTTACCTATCGAACCGGCATTTATGATTATTACAGTGGCACTGTTGAATATCGAAATATCAGTACAGTAGATACAGTTGTTAAACGCAATATCAATTACCTTGTTGAGGGAAGTTCCGTTCAGCAACAAATAAGCCTGGCGTGGTCATACAGGCATGACCAGCGCGATTACCAAGCCTATGCACTAAAAGGACATTTATTTGAAATTGAGGTAGCTAAAATTGGATTAGGAATTCTAAAAAACGAACCCGACTTACTTACCATAACTTTTGCTTACAGAAAATACAAAGAATGGAATCCAAGGTGGCATTCTTCTTTTGCACTGAGTGGCAAAGTCTCAGGAATGAATTATGCCCCTTATGTAAACTTACGTGCGCTAGGATATGGCAATGATGTTGTAAGAGGATACGAATATTATGTAATTAATGGTAATAATTTTTTCCTTGTCAAAGCAAATCTCATCCGTTATACTTTGCTCAAAACATTTGTATACAATCTTTCTTTTATCCGGTCAGAAAAATTCAATCGAGTTCCAAACACAATGTACCTCACACTTTCCAGCGATGCGGGGTATGTTCGAGACCGGCAATTTAGCCTTAACAATCCATTATCAAATTCATGGTGTGTGGGTTATGGGGCAGGTATTGACTATGTAACTTTCTATGATTTGGTTTTTCGTTTTGAATATTCATTTAACATTCTTGGTGAAAGTGGTTTTTTTGTCAATTTTGCTGCTCCTTTCTAAAAGAGTACTTTTACAGCAATATATATTCCTATGAAGGTTGCCATTTACGCCAGGCAGGTTGAGCCAAAAAGCCTTCCTTATGTTGAAACGCTTTTTACTGAGTTGCAAAAGGCTGAATGTACTCCTGTTATTTATCAGCCTTTTTATAACCAGGTTAAAAACCTTATTCCTGCTGATGTAAGTGTTGAGATTTTTAGTTCTGGCGCGGAGATTCGCAAAGAGGTGGATTTTTTATTTAGTATAGGTGGCGATGGTACCATTCTGGATACTTTGACACTGATACAAGACTCCGGCATTCCTGTTTTAGGGATCAACATTGGCAGACTTGGATTTCTATCCAGCATATCGAAAGAGTACATTTCGGACGCAATTCTTAATATCGTTAAAGGCAATTATTCACTTGATAAAAGAAGCTTGTTGCGGTTGGAATCGAACAGCCCATTGTTCGGCGATGTTAATTATGCACTAAATGAGCTAACCATTCATAAGAAGGACAGTTCCTCCATGATCATCATCAATACCTTTTTAAACGGAGAATACCTTAATTCTTATTGGGCTGACGGGCTAATCATTGCAACTCCTACCGGTTCTACCGGCTATTCACTCAGTTGTGGCGGACCTATTATTGTACCGCACTCCGAGAATTTTGTTTTGACGCCTATAGCCCCGCATAATTTAAACGTGAGACCAATCATTGTTTCCGACAAACATGTCATTTCTTTAGAAGTGGAAGGAAGAAGTCAATATTTTTTAGCCTCCCTTGACTCTCGTTCAGTTACTATTGATTCACACATACAATTGGCAGTACGAAAAGAAGATTTTACAATGAATCTTGTCCGAATCGGTGATGATAATTTTTTAAGCACACTTCGCACCAAACTTAAGTGGGGCCTTGATAGCCGTAATTAAAAAGGCTTCAAAATTATTTAGCAAAGACCACTAATTTAAATAGTTTAATTTATGTGTTATTTTTTAATAAAATAAAAAACAATTCCTTTCTTAACTGAAGATGGCTTTTATTTGAAAAAATCCTGTATTTTTGATTAATTGAAAATTTTATCTTTGTTGCTCCCCTTTAATCCCAACTATGAAAAAACAGTACTTATTAGTCTTTTTGCTCATCCTGTTGTTGCCGTCATTCTCTGAGGCTCAGCGTATCAGGGCAAGATGGAAAGCCTATCGTTTTGAGTGGAGTGGCGGTATTGGTGCCAGCAATTTCTTAGGAGAGCTTGGAGGCGCCAATCAGGTAGGAACCAATGGTTTCAAAGATTTAGAATTCAAGGCAACACGTCCTGCAATATGTGTGGGATTGCGCTATAAACTTACCCCTTTCTTTGCCATTCACCCACATTTTACCGTTGGAGGAATCAGTGGAGATGATAATTTAACAGAAGAATTTTTTCGAAAGAACCGCAATCTTAATTTCAAGTCAACGGTTTATGAGATCAATTGCAATTTCGAAGCTTCTATATTATCCCAAAAAGAAGGGGGGCTGTATAAGCTAAGGGGCATCAGAAAAAGCTCTACTTATGAAGTTTCTGCTTACGCTTTTGCAGGAATCGGGTTATTCCATTTTAATCCCAAAGGTGAGCTTAATGGCAAATGGATTGCCTTACAACCTTTGGGTACAGAAGGGCAAGGCATTTCTCCTGCCCGTAATAAATATGCCTTAACTCAAATATGCATCCCAATAGGTTTCGGCTTTCGTTACTTTTTCAACCGTCATGTCGGCATTGGGCTTGAATACGGTCTTCGAAAAACGTTTACTGACTATATTGATGATGTAAGCAAAACTTATTATGATCCACAAGTCATTTCTTCTGTCTATGGTCCGGAGGCGGCTGCACTTTCAGACAAATCAATTAGTAAGGAAGGCAGCCAATCCAATATTGATCAGCAGCGTGGTGATTCTCGAGATAACGATGCTTATATGTTCGCCATCTTTAGTATTCATTACAAATTAAAAACAGGCCGTACTAATTTCCCGATTTTCTAATTGTATATTGTAACGTTAATCTGCACTAATCGTATTGTAATTACGTTGTGATGCATATGCGAAAGGTTTTAGCAAGCTTATTTCTTTTATTGATTTTATTTCCGCAACTACTTAAGAGTCAGTCGCGTGAAATAGGAATAATGGTTGGTTTTTCAGGCTATAAAGGGGATTTGAATCCTCAGATGTTCAATAAAAAATTGATCCGACCTGCATTAGGCATACAATACCGGCGTTGTTACAGCAATCATTGGTCATTCCGCTCCGGATTGAGTCTTATTAAAATTGAAGGTAATGATGCATTGTCAGAAGACCCTTTTCAACTCAACCGGAACCTCATGTTTAAGTCCAATATTATTGAGTTCCACATGGGTTATGAATTTAATTTTTTCCCTTATCAAACAGCTAATCCTAATACTTTCTTTTCACCGTACCTTTTTGGAAGTATTGCTGTATTAAGATTTAATCCAAAAGCGGAACTCAATGGAGACTGGTATGCACTTCAGCCCTTACATACCGAAGGCCAGGGCACTGCATCATTGCCTGATAAAAAGCCCTATTCCCGTACCACAATTTCCTTACCCTTTGGCGGTGGAATTAAATTAAAATTTTTGAAAAGGTTTGGTGTTCAGGTTGAAGTTGGTGTACGAAAGACTTATACAGATTATCTTGATGATGTTAGTACCACCTATGCTGACCCAACCCAAATAAAAAAAGAGTATGGTAAAATAGCAAGCCAACTCAGCGATCGATCACAGGAAAAAGCAACAGGTGGAAATACAGGACGTCAGAGGGGCAACTCAACTGATAAAGACTGGTATTATTTTGCAGGCGTCCAATTGAATTATACCCTTTCAAAAAAGTATATCAGCATTTGTAATCCATTTAAAATAAAAATGCATTAATTTTTCTGAATTACTTCACAATTAGCCCTTAGTTACTAAAAGGCAAGCTATTACTCCCTCCTAAATTATTACATTTGCCACCCTTAGTTGAAAAAATGAGTTGGAAGGAGAAAATAGCGCTTGATCGCTTACCAAAACACGTGGCCGTTATCATGGATGGCAATGGAAGATGGGCAAAGCAGCAAGGGAAAATGCGAATATTCGGACACCAAAATGGTGTTAAGTCCGTTCGTGAAGTAACAGAAGCTGCAGCTGAGCTGGGCATTAAGTATCTCACATTATATGCTTTTTCAACTGAGAATTGGAACCGCCCACGATTTGAGATAGATGCACTCATGCAATTATTGGTAAGCACCATCGGTAGTGAAATAAAAACACTAATGGAAAATAATGTTAGGCTTGCAACGATTGGCAACACAGAAAGCCTTCCTTCATCTGTTAGCAAAAACTTAATGGCTGCAATTGATAAAACAGCCAATAACAAAGGCCTTACACTCGTTTTAGCTTTGAGTTATAGCTCCCGATGGGAGTTAACCGATGTTGTACAACAAATAGCACGAGAAGTTAAAAACGGGTTAATCAATCCAGACGACATTACAGAATCAACCATTTGCAACCATCTTCGCACATCAAACATTCCAGATCCTGAATTACTTATTAGAACCAGTGGAGAATATCGAATCAGCAACTTTCTACTTTGGCAAATAGCATATGCTGAATTCTATTTCACAGAAAAGTTATGGCCTGATTTCAGAAAAGAGGATTTCTATGAGGCTATTGTCAACTATCAAAGCCGTGAGCGAAGGTTCGGTCGGGTTTCTGAGCAATCTACAGGAGCTTCTAATGCATAAGAAAACAACCCGTTTATTTTTAAGTTTGCTCCTCTTTATTGGATTGCCTGCATTTTCACAAATTCAAATCGGAGCCGATAGTAATGCATTAGATTATGGCAACCCCAAAGAATATGAAATTGGTGGCCTGACTGTAAAAGGAATTCAGTTTCTTGATGAGAGTGCATTGTTAACGCTTACCGGACTTTCCGTTGGTAAGAAGATCAAAGTCCCGGGTGACGCTATTTCTGATGCAATCAATAATTTATGGAAACAAGGCTTACTGGCAGACATTAAAGTAAGGGCTAAAAGGATTGAAGGCAACCTGATATTTCTTGAATTTGTGCTACAAGAGCGTCCTCGTCTTTCTAAGTTTAAGTTTACAGGCGTTAGCAAAGGAGAGGCAGATAAACTACGTGAGCGGATACAACTTGTAAATGGTAAAGTTATTACCGAAAACCTTGTGCAATCAACAACTAACAAGGTTAAAGAATACTTCGTGGACAAAGGCTATTTGTTTGTAGATGTTAATATCGTTACAGAAACAGATTCAACAGCTATATATAGTGAGGTTATGACTGTTCACGTAACTAATAAACATCGTATTAAAATAAATGAGATCATCATAAAAGGCAATACCCAATTCACTGAAAAACGCCTGGAGGGAAAGATGAAAGCGACGAAAGAAAAAGGGTTCTTTAAAATATTTACTGCTTCCAAATACAATGAGACGGGATTTGAAACAGACAAGGAAAAGATTGTTGAGATGTACCATGCAAAAGGTTACAGGGACGCACAAATTACGCATGATACAGTTTATAAATATGACGAGGGCAGCGTCAATGTAGAACTTACAGTAGCTGAAGGTCCTAAATATTATTTCCGCAACATTTCCTGGGTAGGGAATACGAAGTATTCTTCCTTTATGTTAAGTCAAATGTTGGGTATCGACCGTGGTGAAGTGTACAGTCAACAAAAGCTTGATGAAGGCTTGTTCATGAGTCAAAGTGGTCGTGACATCAGCTCATTATATATGGATGACGGATACCTTTTTTTCCAGGTCACTCCAGCAGAAGTAAAAGTAGAAGGTGACTCTATTGATTTGGAAATGCGAATCTATGAAGGCAAACAGGCTAGGATTAACAAAATAACTGTAAAAGGAAATACCAAGACGAATGACAAAGTTATTCTCCGCGAAATTTACACAAAGCCCGGTCAATTATTTAGTCGTTCAGATATTATCCGTACCCAGCGTGAGTTAGCACAGCTTGGATATTTTGATCAGGAAAAATTGGGTGTAAATCCCAAACCAAATCCCGAAAACGGAACAGTTGATGTTGAATATGTGGTGGAAGAACGTCCTTCCGATCAGTTGCAATTATCGGGTGGTTGGGGTGCCGGTCAGATTGTTGGTACATTGGGCGTAACATTTAATAATTTTTCATCCGGCAATATGTTTAAAAAAAATGCATGGGCTCCACTACCCTCCGGCGATGGTCAAAAGTTAAGTATTCAGGTTTCCTCTACCGGCAGGCAGTATCAGTCTTATAATGTATCATTCACAGAGCCTTGGCTTGGTGGCCATAAACCAAATTCACTTACGGTATCCGGCTACCGTTCAAGGCAGTCAAATGGTGTAAAACACAATGATCCAAACCTTCGCGAGTTTATTGTAACAGGACTATCAGTAGGATTAGGCCGAAGATTAAAAAAGCCTGATGATTACTTCAATAGTTACAATGAGGTCTCCTTACAACATTATAAATTTTACAATTACTCTACCTTGTTTTCATTTCCTACGGGATACTCCAATGCCTTCAGCTTTACTCAAACATTCTCCCGAAATTCCGTTGACGGATTTATTTGGATCAGAAAAGGGTCTCAAGTATCTTTTTCTTTGCAATTAACTCCACCATTATCATTAATTAACGGTAAGGATTATACCAATGCTTCTGACCAGGAAAAATATAAGTGGATTGAATTTCACAAATGGAAATTTAACGGATCATGGTTTAAAGAAGTAGGCAGCAAATTTGTACTTAATTATAGGGCGAATTTCGGTTTTCTGGGCTACTACAATAAAGACATAGGCCAATCCCCTTTTGAACGATTCTATATGGGTGGTGATGGACTTTCCGGTTTCTCTTTCGATGGTCGCGAGATCATTGCTTTGCGTGGCTATGAAAACAACTCTATTACTCCCCGAGGACCTCAAGGTTATGTAGGTGGTTCTGTATATAATAAGTTTACCCTTGAATTAAGATTCCCTGTATCGCTCAATCCATCTGCGACTATTTATGCCTTAGGATTTCTTGAGGGGGGAAACAACTGGTATACGATTAAAGAATTTAATCCATACAGCTTGAAACGTTCCGCCGGGTTGGGCGTACGCTTCTTCCTACCCATGTTTGGACTTTTAGGCTTAGATTATGGTTGGGGCTTTGATAATTATCCAGGCGTTCAAAAAGGTCAATTTCACTTCACCATCGGGCAACAATTTTAAAAACAATCATATTATTGAGGCATTAGATAAAATATATATAAAGGGCTATCCATGGCAATGAATTAGCGATGAACATGCACCCCCCTCTCCTGTAAATTTTACTACTTTTGGCATGAATATTTGATAGCTTCCGGAAAACAAACAAATCATGAATTCAAAATCTAAATTACTTATCCTGTTGGTTGCAGGTTTCCTCATGTCAACAACCACCCATGCACAAAAATATGCGTATGTAGACACCAAATATATTTTGGAAAACATCTCAGAATATAAAGCCTCCCAGCAACAACTTGATCAGCTTTCCATCAGCTGGCAAAAAGAGATTGAAGCCAAGTATGCCATAATTGACAAGTTATATAAAGATTATCAGGCTGAGCAGATCCTTCTTACAGAAGAAATGAAACGTAAAAGAGAGGCGGAAATCACCACTAAAGAAAAAGAAGTAAAAGAATTTCAAAAGCAGAAATTCGGCTATGATGGTGAACTATTTAAAAAGAAGCAGGAGCTGGTAAAACCCATACAAGATAAGATTTTTAATGTCGTAAAGAAAATGGCAACTGACCAAAGTTATGCCGTGATATTTGATAAGTCGAGCGATTTAATTATGCTTTATGCTAACCCGAAATATGATAAAAGTGATGATGTGTTACTAAAAATGGGTTATAAAGCAGGTGCAAAAAACACAGGTGGCGAAAGTAAGACAGGTGGAAGTCAGCAACAGCCTCCAGCATCAGGCGGCGAAGAACGTCAGAGTGAAAAGAAATAAATTCCTAAAACATATTTTTTTAGATCCAAAAAAAATCAATAATTTCTAAACCTTATATCTTAAAAACAAAATGTTCAAATACGTAAAATTAACGGTCTTATTATTTCTGTTTATCAATGGAAGCGCCAACGCACAATTAAAGCTGGGTCATATTAACTCAACTCAATTGCTCTCCTTCATGCCGGAGACAAAAAATGCGGATTCTACCCTGCAAAAATTTGGTTCTTCCCTCGAAAATCAATTAAAAACCATGTCGGCTGAATATGACGGTAAAGTTTCTGACTTTAAATCTAAAGAATCATCAATGGCTGAACCAATCCGTGATGCAAAAGTGAAAGAGATCACTGATCTTGAAAGCAGAATACAAGACTTCCAACAATCAGCACAAAGCAGCATACAGAAGAAAAAAGAAGACCTGTATTCCCCCATCATTAAAAAAGCTGAAGATGCTATTCATGCCGTCGCAAAAGACAAGGGTTATACTTATGTATTTGACAGTAGTGTAGGTGTTTTGCTATGGGCACAGGATTCTGAAGATATTATGGTCATGGTAAAGCAAAAGCTTGGATTAAAATAATAGATTTTATTTTTTTAAAAAACGCCACCCTGTAGTATTATCGGGTGGCTTTTTTATTGCTTATTTTTAGAAGCAAATGGTATTAATTGAAAGCAACGTCGGACATTGGCATAGCTAAATTTCACTATAAAATTTATTTCAAAATTCATAATGAGATTTAGCTAAATATCGTAGGTTTGAATTATAAACCCAATCGAAAAATGAAACAATTATTTACGCTAATCCTGACGCTGATTTTTATCAATTCAAATGCGCAGACCTGTGTGTCAAACACCAGTTCATTAAACTTTAACGGAACCTCCAATAAAGTAACATTTACGACTGATAACGGCTTAATCATAACTGACAGCATTACTGTTGAAGCGTGGATCAATGCTTCTGCCTGGGCATCAATACCTGCAGGTGGAAGCATTTTTTGTAAGCACAGTTGGGCGAATGGTGAGCAGGGGTATGTATTACGTGCAGGAGGTAATGGTATATTGTCGTGGAATATTGCTGGCGACAGCTTAAGCATGGGACTCCCCACCAGCTGGAAAACATTAGAAAGTTCAGGAGGCATGACTATAAACTCCTGGTATCATGTGGCCGGTACTTTTGACGGTACCATGATGAAAATATATATCAATGGAGTATTAAGTGGGACCAAATCATTCATCGGTGGAATTATCGCATCAACCGCTTATCCTCCAGCCATTGGAATAATCAGTGACCTGGCAAATGGTCCAGGCCGCTTCTGGACCGGCAAATTGGATGAGGTAAGAGTGTGGCACAGAGCTTTATCACAAAGTGAAATCCAAGACAAAATGAACAACCACCTGGATACTTCCACTCAGCAAAATGCATTAGCAGGTTACTGGCGTTTCAATGAAAATACCGGAACGTTAACACATGACTTAAGTGGCAATAATAATAATGGAACTATTAATTCCAGCTTACAATGGAGTACCATTGTTCCGTTTACAAATGGCCCACCAAAACCAACCATTGCCTATGCTGCCCCACTGCTTACTTGTATTAATACCGCATATGCTTATCAATGGTTTTTATATAATAACCCCATTCTTGTGAATGGCACTCAGCAAACTTATACTGCCACACAAACCGCTGTATATTATGTACAAGCTTTTGATTCACTTGGATGCAGCACAATGTCTGATCCTTTTCCTGTAATCATTACAGGAATAAATGAGTTATCCGGGGACGGTATCACTTGCAAATACGAGTACAATCAATCATCAGTATCTGTTATGGTAAACGCTTCTGTGATCATCAATGAAATTGTATTAACGGATTTGACAGGAAGAAAAGTAATCGCTGAAAAATTCCATTCAGAAAATGCATTGCTCAGTTTTAGCAAGCCGCCTAAAGGCATTTACCTGATTAATATATATAGCAATAACGGGAAACATGTTGAGAAAGCCTGGTTCGGGAATTAACATTTTTAATCAGGCGTGCTCATTTTATTATAAACGACTCCATAAATTGGAATTTCCTAATGATTTAATTTTTCATATTTGGAATATGAGGATTCTGGATTGAACAATATTGTTCAAATCCGCTGAATATTTTTTTTGAAAAGCTTGGATACTGCCATTATCTTAACTGTGATTGCCTTACTTTTGTAACATAATTGGTAAAAATCTATAGAACATGAAGCGTATTATTCTTCCTATTTTAATTGCTGTGTCATTTTCAGCCTGTGTAACCAAAAAGAAATATTCATCGCTAAATACCCTGAGTGAAGGCTACAAGACAAAGGCCGAGGGTTGTGAAACTGAACTTTCGAAAAAGAATGCAGAACTGGAAAATAATAAGGGAAAAATTACCAGCCTGGAGGAACAACTTGATCACCTAAAAAAAACCAATACCAATTTGCTTGACAGGATGGCTGACCTTTCCATCATTTCAAAGACGGAATCAGAAAGCATTAGGAAATCACTGGAGGCTATTAATGAGCAAAACAAACAGATCAATGATCTTTCAGCTTCTATACGCCAGAAGGATTCCTTAAATCTTGCTTTGGTAATGAATCTTAAACGCTCCCTTGCTGACGTGAAGGATGAAGATGTAAGCATTGAAGTAAAAAAGGGTGTAGTTTATATTTCACTTTCCGATAAAATGTTGTTTAAATCAGGCAGTTATAAAATCAATCAACAAGCGGAATCAGTTCTTGGAAAAATTGCCAGTGTTGCCAATGATCACAAGGAACTTGAACTTTTGATAGAGGGGCATACTGATAATGTACCTATTGCCACAGATTGCATGGAAGACAATTGGGACTTAAGCGCCAAAAGAGCTACGGCTGTTGTTCGTTTGTTACAGAAGAAATACAATATTGAGCCTCAACGAATGACTGCAGGTGGGCGTTCTGAATATGTAAGTAAAACATCAAATCAAACCGCAGAAGGACGTGGCATTAATCGCAGGACAGAAATAATCATCTTACCAAAGCTGGATCAGTTTTTCCAATTGATGGAGCCGGCGAAAAAATAGAGGGAGTATTAAGTATTGAGTATAGAGTATTGAGTATTGAGTATTAACTATAGAATATTGCTTTTTTTGCTTTTAAATTAATCCCTGAAGTTGATATACTGTAAAGGCAAGCCGGTGTATTGACTTCTAACAATAGCAATCACTTGTTGTAAGTCATCAATTTTTTTTCCGGTAACGCGTACTTGGTCATCCATAATAGATGCCTGTACCCTGATCCCTGAATCTTTAATAATCTTAACTAGCTTTTTTCCTGTTTCTTTATCTACCCCTTCCTTTACTTTGATTTCTTTTTTTATCATGTTACCACTGGCATAATGTTCTTTGCCATAATCGAGACTGGCAGGATCAAGACCTTGTTTCATCATTCGGGAAATAATAATTTCCTGAATCGCCTTTAACCGCATTTCATTTTCTGTAACAATTTCTATTGCCATTGTTTTCTTCTCCAGCTCCAGTTCCGTTTTACTCCCATGAAAATCATAACGGTTCGTAATTTCTTTTACCGCCACATTGATGGCATTGTCAAGTTTCTGATGATCAATTTTACTTACAATATCAAATGATGGCATAACAGATAATTTTAATTACAGCTAACTAACATTAGCAAGCTTTAAGAATAATAGGCAAAGTTAGATTTTTGTAAGATGATCTGTCATTTGATCGTTGTTTTTCTATGTTTTGTAAGGTAAAAGTAGTGAATTTCACGTTTTTATGGGATGAAAACTGTACGTTTGTATGATTACAAAACAATGATTAAGAAATTATTTTTATTGATATTTTTCCAGATTGCAATACCATTGCATAAAAGCAGCGGGCAAACACTTTTTCCAGACTACCGCTTTAATGTTATAGAGAACAATGATACATTGCTTTTTCCTTTTGCCGGAGGATTAAACAGTCCCATTTTTGCCGAAATAGATTTAGATGGTAGTGGTACCAATGATTTATTGATTCTTGAAAAAACAACAGGCAGAATCCTGACGTTCATTAATTATGGAACAGCCTTACAAACAGACTATAAATCTGCTCCGGAATATATAGCTGCCATCCCACCATTAACAGAATGGGTGAGATCATATGATTATGATTGCGACGGCGACCTCGACCTTTTTACCTATACCATTTCTTATACTTACAATGTATTAGGTGAAGGCGCGACACGTGTATATCGTAATGATTTTACTACTGGAACAGGATTGGTACTTACACAGGTTGCCAATGAATTACTGACCACTTACAACAACATCCTGAATGTCCTTCCTTCATCACCTGTCAATCTACCGGCATTTGTTGACATTGATAACGATGGTGATATGGACATTCTTACCTTTTCTCCGTCTTCCAATTTTGTAGAGTACCACAGAAATTTCAGCATTGATTCTACCGGTATTTGCGGCGGATTTTTGTTTCATGTTGACCCAACCTGCTGGGGTCAATTCAAATTAAGCGGCGTGGAAAACAAAGCAATACTTAACAGCAATTGCCAGCAAATACCCGACAATATAAATCTACATTCAGGATCTGTACTTACTGCTTTTGATCAGTCATGTGATGGTGATATCGACCTGATCAACGGTGATATTCTTGGACCTAATTTACTCTATCTTGAAAATACCGGTACTACATCATCAGCTTTTATCAGTTATCAGGATTCCTTATTCCCTTCCTACAATCAGCCTGTTAATTATTATAATTTACCCGGAGCTTATTATTTTGATGGCGACAATGATGGCAAGAAAGATTTGATTGTTTCCGGCTTTTTGCCCGGCGAAGATTTTAACAATGTATTGTTTTACAAAAACACAACAGATAACTGCACCAATCAATTTCAATATATCCAAAATCGATTTCTAGTTGAGGACATGATTGATGTTGGAAGTGGTGCCACACCTGTTTTTTTTGATGTTGACAATGATGGACTGATGGATCTTATTATTGGCAACGACTATTATTATAGTATTGTTACCTCACAAAAAGTAGCAAAACTTGCCTGGTACAAGAATACCGGCTCCTTATCAAAACCTATTTTTACCCTGATGGACAGGGATTTTGCAAATGTATCTTCACTTGGTATCCTTGGAGCATATCCTGCATTTGGCGACCTTGATGGCGATGGCGACAAAGACATGCTTTTAGGCGATGTAAATGGCGACCTTATTTTCTTCAGAAATCTTGGTGGAACGCCAAATGTATTTGTGTTTACGACTGCTATTTACCAAAGTATCGATGTTGGAGCCAACAGTATGCCACAGCTAATTGACATTGACAGGGATGGACTAGACGATCTATTAATTGGTGAACGTTCAGGGGTACTTAATTATTACCGAAATACCGGCACTGTATTTAACCCCATTTTTACACTTGTTAGCAACAACTTCGGAGGCGTTAATGTGCTGGTAGCGCCTTCTATTCAAGGCAACAGTACTCCGTTTTTATACGACCACAACGGCAGTTATGAATTATTGGTTGGTTCGGAAAGC